>CANJSR010000179.1 GCA_947476855.1 Acetobacteraceae bacterium | reverse complement strand
GATCGAGGCGCGGACGGTCGGCAGTTTCAGGTCTGGCGGCGGCGGCGTCACGATAAGTGTGAAGGAGTTCCACAACCACGGCTTGGTCTCCGCGCATGGCAAGGAGGGTGGTTTCACGTCGTTCTCGATCACGGGTGAGCGCTTCGTGAATGAGGCGGGTGGCCTGCTGCAGGCGACGGTGGTTGATTTCAATGCCCGCTCGGGCGGCACCGTCAGTGCGAATACTGATTTCACCAATAACGGGTCGGTGCTGGTCTCTCGCGGCCGGGTGACGATCAACAGCCTCGTGCAGGGCAGCGGAACGATCTCCGTCCAGGACGATGGTTTCGTGGACCTGAACAGCGGCGTCCTGGCGGGCCAGATCGTCGCGCTGAATGGCAGCGGGACGGTTGATCTTGCGATCCCGCAGTTGTTCCAGGGCACGATCACCGGCCTGACCAGCGGCACCCTTCTGCACCTCGATAGCTCGGCCACCGCCGTGTCCTACACCAACAACATCCTGACGATGGAGTTGAACGGCGGGCAGACCTTCGGGCTGAACATCGTCGGCAACCTGACGCTGGATGATTTCATCGTGAACAGCGGCACGACCGGCACCACGATCACGACCGACCTGCCGGCGCCGTGCTTCGCCGCCGGCACGCTGATCCGCACGGAAAAGGGCGATGTCGCCGTCGAGTTCCTGCGCGCGGGGGACCGTATCCAGGTCACGTCGGACGCCGTGGCCCGCGAGGTCGTCTGGATCGGCCAGCGGGACGTCGATTGCGCCCGCCACCCCGATCCGGCCTCGGTATGGCCGGTGCGCGTTACCGCTGGGGCGTTCGGGCCGGGGCTGCCGACGCGGGACCTGTATCTTTCCCCCGATCACGCGATCTTCTTCCAGGACGTGCTGATCCCGGTGAAGCACCTGCTGAACGGCACGACCATCGCGCGGGTGCCGACGGATCATGTCAGCTACCACCACGTCGAACTCGCCGCCCACGCGGTGATCCTGGCCGAGGGGTTGCCGGTCGAGTCCTACCTCGACACCGGAGACCGAGACAACTTTGCCAATGCCGGACCAGTCATGCGCCTGTTCCCCGTGTTCGGCGCCGACCCCAACCTGATCCGCGACGCACGCGCCTGCGCGCCGTTGGCGGTGACGGGGCCGGCGGTGACCGCGGCGAGGGCTCTGACAACGGCATCCCGGACCGTGGCCGCGTGACCGGGGGCCAGCCCTCGGCCAGGCATACATCCCCCACCGTATTTGCTGGCGCCGCGGAGTAATCGTGCGCTCCCCCCGCGGGTCGCGGTACCAGGCGGGATCGACCCGATCGGAGGATGAGAAATGGCGACCCTGACCTGGACCGCGCCGGCCAACGGCTTCTGGTCCACTGGTGGCAACTGGACCCCCGCTCAGGTCCCCGGCGCCGCCGATACGGTGGTGTTTGACGGCACCGGCGCTGATCTGTCCTTCGTCGGTGACACGACGATCGCCGAGCTGTCTGTTACCGATCCGGGGGCGCTGATCATGGCCTCGGGCACGCTGCTGGTGGGCGCCGGCGCGGTGATGACCGGGGGGACCCTCGCGCTTGCTGGCACAGGCGTCGTCACGCTGAACGATCTGTTCAATCGCGGCACGATCACCCTGGCCTCGGGCAGCGCGCTGACACTGACCGGCACCTACGATACGGAATCGGTCCAGCGCATGAGCGGCATGGGCGGAGCGCTCGTCCTGGCCGGCACATTGGACAACGCGGGAGGCACCCTCGTCCTCCCCGCCGGGCTCGACATCCGTATCGACACGCTCGGCCTGGTACAGGGCGGCACGATCGCGGCGCCCTATCTGCCGCCGGGTGAATATGTTGGCGTGACGATCCTTCAGACACCAGTGAACACGCCGAGCGGGGTCTCGATCCAGGGCGGGCCTTACACGGTCCGCGATGGCTTGGCGGTGCTGGCCACGGACGGCATAAGCCCCGGAACGCTCGACCTTACCACAAAGATGTCGTTCGTGGGTGACCAGACGTTCGACAACGGCACCATCCAGGCCATCAACATATTCAGCGGCCATATGGACATTCCCGATGGCACTCTCACGTTCGGCTCCAACGCGGTGGTTCAGTTCGCGGGCAACACGTTCTCCCAAATCGATTCGTCTCTGGATCTGACCGGGGCCGGCGTTGCCAGCAAGATCGTCAATCATGGCGCGGTTCAGTCGAACCCGGGCAGTACCGGAAATGGCGTGGCGGTTGTCAATATTGATGTCATGACGTTCCAGAACCATGGCCTTGTCGCGGCCTTTGGTTCCAGGTCGGGGCGGTTGAACATCAACGCACCGACCTTCGTGAATGAAGCCGGGGGACGGATCGAGGCGCGGGGCACGATCGCGACCTTCACGCCCACCCTGCATGTCGATGCCGGTTCCGATTTTACCAACGATGGCTCCGTTCTGGTCTCGCTGGCCAGCATGGTCGTCGATGCCACCGTTCAGGGAGACGGCACGATCACGGTTGAGGATTCGGCCTACCTCGATCTCAACAGCGGCGTCCTGGCGGGCCAGGTCATTGCCTTGAATGGCAGCGGCAGCGTCGACCTCGCGATCCCGCAACTGTTCCAGGGCACGATCACGGGGCTGACCACCGGGACGGTGCTGCATCTCGATACCGCGGCCACCGCCGTGTCCTACAGCAACAACGTCCTGACGATGCAGTTAGGCGGCGGGCAGACCTTTGACCTGAAGATCGTCGGCAGCCTGACGCTGGATGATTTCATCGTGAACAGCGGCACGACCGGCACGACGATCACCACGGACCTGCCGGCGCCGTGCTTCGCGGCCGGTACGCTGATCCGCACCGACAAGGGCGATGTCGCCATCGAATTCCTGCGTGCCGGAGACCGTATCCACGTCACGTCGGACGCCGTGGCGCGCGAGGTCGTCTGGATCGGCCAGCGAGACGTCGATTGCGCCCGCCATCCCGATCCGGCCGCCGTCTGGCCCATCCGCATCGCCGCCAGTGCCTTCGGGTCCGCGCAGCCCGCGCGCGACCTGTATCTTTCCCCCGATCACGCAATCTTCTTCCAGGACGTGCTGATCCCGGTGAAGCACCTGCTGAACGGCACGACCATCGCGCGGGTGCCAACCGATCATGTCAGCTACCACCACGTCGAACTCGCCGCCCACGCCGTGATCCTGGCGGAGAACCTGCCGGTCGAATCCTACCTGGACACCGGCGACCGCGACAATTTCGCCAATGCCGGACCGGTGATGCGTCTTTTCCCCGTCTTCGGCGCCGACCCCAACCTGATCCGCGACGCTCGGGCCTGCGCGCCGTTGGTGGTCACGGGGCCGGCGGTCGCGGCAGCCCGCGCGCTGACGGCGTCCCGCTCCGCCGCCTAGCCGTACTTGCCCCGCGGGCGGAACCCCGCGAAACTCCGGGCCAGACGATCCCAGGAGGAAACCATCATGTCCCTGCGCGAAGCGGGTGCCGTTACCGGCGTCGGCGAGACGAGCTATATGCGCGGCACCGACCGTTCATCGCTCTCCCTGCAACTCGAAGCCTCCCTGAACGCGATCAAGGATGCGGGCCTCAAGCCCTCCGACATCGACGGGCTGATCCCCTATGGCCATGGCGCCGTGGCCGAGGACTTCATCACCAATTTCGGCATCAAGGATTTGCGCTTTTCCGCCACCACGCCAATGGGTGGCGCCTCGGCCGTGGCGTCGATCCAGTGCGCGCTGGCGGTGATCGAGGCCGGGATCTGCAAGCACGTCCTGCTCTCGCTCGGACGCACCGGCTTCTCCGGCGGGCGCATCGGCACCCGCGTGCAGCAGATGCCGCAGTTCAAGATCATCGGAGAGTTCGAGATGCCGTCTGGCGCCATCGCGCCCCCGCAGCTCTACGCCCCGATGGCGCGCCGCCATTTTGAGATGTATGGCACGACGTCACGACAGCTCGCGGAAATCGCGGTGACGACGCGCCATCACGCGTCGTTGAACGCGAACGCGACGATGCGGAAGCTGATCACGATCGACGATCACCAGGCCTCCCGCATGATCTCCGACCCGCTGCGCCTGCTCGATTGCTCGCTGGAAAGCGACGGCGGCTGCGCGGTGGTGATCAGCGCCGCGGACGTAGCCAAGGACATGGCGAAGCCGCCGGTGTGGATCATGGGCGTGGCGGAGGGCCATCCCGACAGCCCCTCCGCCATCACGCAGCGGCCCGACCTGACGACCTTGGGCCTCGCGAAGGCCGCGCCCAAGGCTTTCGCGATGGCCGGCGTGTCGCGCGACGATATCGACGTGGCCGAGGTCTATGACTGCTTCACCTATATCGTCATGTGCCAGCTTGAAGATTTGGGCTTCTGCAAGAAAGGTGAAGGCGGGTCCTTCGTCGAAGGCGGGGCGCTCGGCATCAACGGCGGCCGCCTGCCGGTGAACACCCATGGCGGGCTGCTGAGCCAGGCGCACATGGCCGGCATGAACCACATCGTCGAACTCGCCCGCCAGATGCGCGGGGAAGCCACGGTGCAGGTCAAGGACGCCGAGATCGGCCTGGTCACCGGCTATGGCGACATGGGCGATGGCGCGGTCGCCATCATGCGGCGGAACTGATCGTCATGAGCGAATACGACAAACTCGTCCCGTCCCCGACAGCCGATACGAAGCCCTACTGGGACGGGCTAATGGAAGGCAAGCTGGTGCTGCAACGCTGCGCCGATTGCGGCACGGTGCGGCACTACCCGCGGCCGGTCTGCGATCACTGCTTCTCGATGAACGCGGAATGGTTCGAGGCGTCTGGCCGCGGCACCGTCCACAGCTGGACCGAGACGCACTACGCGTTCCACCCCGGCTACAAGGGCGATCTGCCCTATCTGCTGCTGACCGTGGACCTGGAGGAAGGCGTCCGCATGCAGTCCCAGGCGAGGGGGATCAAGCTGGCGGATGTGAAGATGGGCATGAAGGTGAAGGTCGCCTACGACAAGGTGAATGATGACCTGACCCTGCCGGTCTTCGTCCCTGCCTGACGGCAGCCGTTCCACCCCGTCATGGCAACCGCCATGACGGGGCAGGGGGCCTAGACCTCCATCACCCCCCGCATCACCGGCACGCAGCCTCCCGCCACCGTCGCCGTCACCACCCCATCCCCCGTCTTTCTCCCGCCCGCCACAATCATGCTCGGCCGTCCCATCTCGACGCCCTGCGTGATCGCATAGTGCAGATCCACATCTACCCCGGGTGCGAGGGACGTCAGCAACGCCGCCAGGGCCGCGTTCGCGCTGCCCGTCGCCGGATCCTCCAGCACTCCGCCCAAGGGCGCGAACATCCGCGCCCGCAGCCGTGTCGCATCCCCATCCACCCGTGTATACAGATGCAGTGCGAACCGTAGCTGCATGTCCGGCATGCCCGCCGCCGCCGCCCGGAACGCCGCGATATCCGGTTCGGCGCGCGACAGGGCATCGACGCTGGCAACCTCGGCGATCACGAACGGCGTCCCCACCGAGGCTACGACCGGCGGATGCGCCGCGATCTCGAAGTCGGCCACGGTTAGCCCCGAGCAGGCGGCAACCGTTGCAACCGGAACGATATCGCCCACCGTCAGCGAAACCGGCGCCGAGACCCGCGTCCCCATGATCGCCTTGTCCGCCCCCCGCAGGACATGCACCCGCACGAGCCCAGCGATCTCCTCGAACGTATAATGTTCGGGCGGCGACGGGTCGGCACAGGCGAGCACATAGGCCGTGCCGACATTGGGGTGGCCGGCAAAGGGCAGCTCTGCCGCCGGGGTGAAGATGCGGACCTTCGCATGATGCATCGGGTTTTCGGGCGGCAGGACGAAGGTCGTCTCCGAGAGGTTGAACTCCTTCGCGATCGCCTGCATCTCCTCCCCGGTCAGGCCCCGGGCGTCGGGAAACACCGCCAGCGGGTTGCCGCCGAAGCGGGTTTCGGTAAAGACGTCGACAGTGACGAATGCGTAACTGGCCATGGCACCCTCCGAACCTTCGCGCAGGATGCCCGATCCGAGACCCCGAAGCGACAGAGCAGGATGCAGCCATGTCCAATCCGACCGCCTGGCGCGCCGTCGCCGACCTCTATCACGGCTTCTTCACCGGCATGATCCTGCGCACCGTCGCGCAGCGCGGCGCCAAGGACGCCGCCGACCTGGTGTTCCGCACCTTCCGCCGCCAGCATCACCAGCGCTTCCTGCCGGGCCTGAAGAAGCTGGGCCTGGCCGGCAAGCCCGACGCGGTTGCCGCCGCCAGCTACCACTATCTCTCGAACCGGATCGGCGGCGTGGAAGTGGAGTTCATGCCCGAATCCGACCGCAAGGCCTGGGTGCGCTTTCCCCCGCCCCGCTGGGTCTGGCGCGACATTGCCATCTGCGGCATCCCGTCGGAGGTCTCGACCGCCTTCCTGCTCGCCTGGCAGGCCCATAACGGCGTCTCGCTGGGCAATCCGCGGCTTGGTTTCGTCTGCACCAAGCAGACCGTCGACGGCGATCCGGGGTTGGAGGGGTATTTCTACGAACACGACCACGACCTGCTGCCGGAACAGCGGCTTCGTTTCGCCCGCAATGAACACGCGCCCGAGTTCGATCCGGCCCTCGCCCCCGAACTGGACAGCGCCGACTGGCCCGAGGAACGCCTCGCCAAGGCCTATCGCAACTACGCGATGGAGTATGTGCGGTCGTCGCTGCCCGAAACCATCCAGCTCTGGGGCACGGATACGGCGATGTTCGTCGCCGGCGGCACCGGGCGATTGGTGGGGATGCAACTGTATCGCCGCATCGCCGACGAACTCGGCACGCCGAAGGGGAAGGACGCGGCCACCTTCGCCGATTTCATGGCGCGTTTCGCCGCGGCTCAGGGCGACCGGGTGGATGTCTCGACGGATGGAGAGACACTGGTCGTGCGCCAGACCGGCTGGAAGCTGATGGATGGCGTGGCGGACGCGCATCCCGCGGTGCTCGATCTCTGGGCCTGCTTGATCGATGGCGCGCTGTCCGCCCACAACCCGCGCCTGGCCGCGCGCCGGGACGGGCTGACCTGGCGCATCGGGCCGCGGCCTTTGACGCTGGCGCAGGCGGTGTGACGGATCCGCCTTTGACTCCCCGCCGCCCCTGAAGAACATTGCGCCCCGTTCAAGCCCCGAGGAGACCTCCATGACCGCCCCCCCGCCCATCAAGACCATCGGATTCATCGGCCTCGGCGTGATGGGAGAGCCGATGTGCGGGCATCTCGCCCGCCGCTCGGGCAAGGCGGTGCTGGCCTATGACCTCCGCAACGAACCGCTGGGGCGCCTGGCCGAGTTCGGCGTGAAGGGCGCGACACCCGAACAACTGGCCCGCGATTGCGAGGTCATCATCATGTCGCTGCCCGATGGCAAGGCGATGCAGGCCGTCGTCGCGCAACTGGAACCGCATCTGAAGCCGGGCCAGACGGTCGTCGATACCTCCACGTCCTCGGTCGCCGCGACGCGGGAGATCGGCGCGCGCCTGGCTGCCAAGGGTATCCTGTTCGCCGATGCCCCCGTCGCCCGCACGCGTGAAGCCGCGGCGAGCGGGAAGCTCGCCATCATGGTCGGCGCCACGGACGAAACCTTCGCCCATGTCCGCGAAATCCTGGAGACGATGGGCACCGATGTCAGCCATTGCGGCCCGGTCGGCTGCGGGCAGGTGCTGAAGATCCTCAACAACATGCTGGTGTTCGAGAACTGCCACGCTTTGGCCGAGGCCATCGCAATCGGCCGGCGCAACGGGGTGGAGCCGGACACGCTGCTGCGTATCCTCTCCACTGGTTCGGGCGACAGCTTCATCCTCCGCAACCACGGCATGAAGGCGATGGTCCCGCAGGAGTATCCGGAGCGGGCGTTCAGCGTGCGGTACTCGATCAAGGATTTGTCCTATGCGCTGGAAATGGCGGATGAGGCTGGCTTGAAGGTCGAGGGCGCAAGGCTGGCGATGCAGCGCCTGAAAGCGTCCGAAGCCGCCGGCGACGGCGACCGCTACCACCCCGTCGTCCGCCGCCTGATCGACCCGTCCTAGCACCCAACGCCCCCTCCCCCCTTGAGGGGGAGGGCCGGGGTGGGGGGCATCGCGGCACAGACTGGGGGGCGGCTACCCCTCCCCCCGTCCCCCTCCCTCAAGGGGAGGGGGGGCACGCCGCCGTCACCCCCACCCCCCGCCAACCAGAGGCCCCAAACCATGACCCAGTTCCCCCCAACCGCCGCGTGGCACGCCGCCTGCGCCACCGATCCGACCCTCAACGCGTGGGTCGGCCCCTGGTCCGTCTGCTTTGCCGTCACCGTTGACGGCACCCCCACGATCTTCTCGATCACCGACGGCAAGGTAACCGGCGCCGACGGCACGCCGGCCTTCACCCTCTCCGCTCCCTCCGCCGTCTGGGCAAAATTCCTTGAACCCATCCCACCCCGCCACCACCAGGGCATCTTCGCCCTCGTCTACCGCGTGCCGGAGTTCCAGATCCTCGGCGACCAGCTTGCCTTCATGCAGCACGCCCATATCGCTCGGCGGGTGCTGGAGGTCGGCAAGTGGCTCGCCCTCGGCAACGCCGCCCCGGCGCCGAAAATCCTCAACCCGAGGACCGAAAAGCGCGCCATCCCCCAGGTCACCGGCGGCTATGTCCCGGTCACCGTCGAGGGCATCACCTACCAAATCTACTACGAGACCGCCGGCCAGGGCCGCGACGTCCTGTGCATGCACACCGCCGGTGCGGATGGACGCCAGTTCCACGGCCTGATGGCGGATGAGCGGATCACCCGGACCCATCGTCTGGTGTCGTTCGACCTGCCGTTCCACGGCAAGTCCCCTCCGCCCGATGGGGCGATCCCCGGCTCCTGGCGGCTCAACACGGACCTTTATGTCGCGCTGATCATGGGCTTCGTCGCCGCCATGAAGCTCGACCGCCCGGTCGCGCTGGGGGCCTCGATGTCGGGGGAAATCTGCCTCGAACTCGCCTACCGCCACCCCGACGCCTTCACCGGCATCGTCGCCTGCGAGGCCTGCGACAGGATCGAGCGCCGGCAGACCGCCTGGGCGTCACACCCCCAGGTCAACCAGGCCTTCTTCGTGCCGGAATGGATCAGGGCCCTCAGCGCCCCGCAAAGCCCGGCCGAATGGGTGGAGATGGTGGACTGGCACTACGGCCAGGGCGGGCCGGCGGTGTTCT
>CANJSR010000178.1 GCA_947476855.1 Acetobacteraceae bacterium | reverse complement strand
TCAAGGTCGAGACGACCGAGGGCGACTCCACCCGCTATATCGGCCCCGAGCGCACCCACGGCATGGGCAGCTACTTCGCCACGCTCAACCGCAACAAGCGCAGCCTGGCCATCGACCTGAAGAAGCCCGCCGCCCGCGAAGCGCTGTATCGGCTGGTCGAAGGCGCGGACGTCTTCGTCCACAACATGCGGGCCGGGCCTGCCAGGCGCCTCGGCCTGGATTACGAGAGCCTGTCGAAGCGCAACCCGAAGCTGGTCTATGCCTCGGCCGGCGGGTTCCGCCAGGACAGTTCGATGAAGGACTTCCCGGCCTATGACGACCTGATCCAGGGCCTGTCGGGCATCACCGAACTGAATGCCGGCCCCGACGGCCAGCCGCGCTATTTCCCAATGGTGCTGGTGGACAAGCTGACCGGATCGACGCTCGCCTCCATGATCGCGATGGCGCTGGTCCATAAGGAGCGGACCGGCCAGGGCCAGGAAGTCCATCTGCCGATGCTGGAGACGATCCTCTCTTTTACTCTGATCGAGCATATGTGGGCGGGCGTGCTGAACCAGCCGGAAAAGGGCCTGGGCTATCCCCGCATGCTGACCCCGCATCGCCGGCCCTACCAGACCAAGGACGGCTATATCAGCGTGATCGCCCACAGCGACGCGCAGTGGCGCAAGCTGTTCGCGGCCATGGACGCGCCGCATCTGGCCGACGATCCGCGCTTCAACACCGTGCAGTCCCGCACCGCCAATATCGACGCGGTCTACGGCACGCTTACCGAGGGCATGAAGAACCGTACCACGTCCGAATGGGTGGCCCTGCTGCGGGCAGCCGATATCCCCTGCGGGGCGGCGAATACGCTGCTCGATCTGTTTTCCAACGATTATCTCAAGGAAACCGGCTTCTTTCAGAAGATGGACCACCCGGTCGAGGGCGAGGTCCTGGTGCCCGCCATCCCTGCCCGGTTCTCCGAATCCCCACCCAGCGTACGCTCCCTGTGGCCGACGCTCGGTGAACACACGCGGGAGATCCTGCGGGAGGCTGGGTGTTCCGAGGACGAGATCGACCAGATCGTTGCAAACTAGGGAGAACCAAAATGGCAACCGAGGAAGCCGACAAGAACGCCATCCGCGAACTGCTGGCCGTCTACTGCTTCAAGCTCGACGCCGGCCTGCATGAGGAGATGGCCGCCCTGTTCACCCCGGATGGCACCTGGGACACCGCCTTCGGAACCGGCACCGGGCGGGACGGCATCATCGCCCAACTCCGCAAGATCGCCGCTCTGTCCATCGGCCCCAGGCCGAGGCGAGCGCACCTGACGACCAACATCGTCATCGAGCTTGCCGGCGACACCGCCGCCGCGCGGTCGAACTGGACCGTCATCGAGAACCACGCATCCGGCCCCCGCATCAGCTCCGGCGGCGAATACCGCGATCAGTTGGTCAAACAGAATGGCCAATGGCTGTTCAAATACCGCAAGATCGACCGCTTCATCGCGGAAGGCCTGTTCTGAAGAACCCGTTCGGCGGCCCGCAAGGACCGCCGAACGCCCGGCCCTATTCGACCATGCACATCCGCGCGAGTTCCGCCGGCGTCGACAGCATCGGGTAATGCCCGGTGTCGATCTCAAACCAGCGCGCCTTCAGCGTTGCGGCGGCGCGGCGCTGGTGCGCTTCCCCTGGATTCGGCGCCTGCGTGCACCAGATCACGGTCGCGTTCCAATTCTGGGACCAGAATGTCGGCAGCTTCACCGGCGCCGCCATCGCCGCCACGGGATGCGGCGTGTAGCGGGCCATCGCCCATTCCAGCGTCTCACCGGTCAAGGAGGCGAACATGCGGTTACGCGCGTCCTCGGGCGAAGGGCCGGTCCCGAGGTCGGTCGTCACCGCGGTCGGGCGCTTGACGATGTCGGACACCGCTTCCCCGTCCATCAGCGCCAGCGCGTCGGCGAATACCACACGCCCGACCCGCTCCCGCGCGACCTCGGCCACGCGCGCGGCGATCATGCCGCCGCAGCTCGTGCCGACCAGGACGACATCCTTGAGGTCTTCATAGAACAGCATCTCGGCGACCTCGGCCGCCTGCGATTCCGTGTCGATGCCAGGCCGCAGCGCGTGGCGGCGCTCCCCACAGCCATCCAGGGACGGCGCATAGACCGTGTGACCGGCGGCGCGCAGATGCGGCGTCATGCGGTTCCAGATCCAGCCCCCCTGATAGGCGCCATGCAGCAGGATATAGGTGGCCATCTTTGTTTCCTCCGTTCCAGGCAGCCGCCCTCGGCTACCGTTTCCCTGCCAGCATAACCGATCCGGCTCCTGTGGCGAGGGCCGCACGGGCCGGACAACACCGCTTGAGAGACCCTCGGCGAACGGCTAAGACCCCCGGAGCAAATGCGGCGGTGTCACGCCAGCATCACGCGGGGGAAGCGGACAAGCCGTGGAATTGGAAGTTCTCATAGAGAACGTGTTGAACGCGTTGACCGCGGGCATCACGATCGGTTGCATCTACGGACTGATGTGTATCGGCCTCGGGCTGATCTTCGGTGTCATGCGAATCGTCAACTTCGCCCAGGGCGAGCTCCTCATGCTCGGCATGTTCACCAGTCTGTACCTGGTGACCGGCGCGGGCGTGCTGGCGTTCCTGGGGCCGTATTTCGGTCCCTTCGTCGGTGCCCTGCTGGCCGCCCCGGTGGTCTTCATCGCCGGCGCGCTGATGCACAAGTTCCTGATCTCCCGCGTCTCCGGCCTCCGCACGGCGGGCACGCTGGATGAGGGGCATTTCGGGCAGTTGATCGTCACCCTCGGGATTTCGCTGATCCTGCAAAACGGCGGCCTGATCCTGTTCGGCTCCACGCCCGAGGCCGTGCGCACGCCGCTGTCGTCGCAGGCCTATCTGATCGACGGGTTCTTCGGGGATGCCACGATCTTCCTGAACAAGGCCAAGCTGATCGCCTGCGTCGTGGCCGTCGTGGTGGCGATCGCGCTGTACATGGTCATGGAATACACCCGTCTGGGCAAGGCGCTGCGCGCGGCGGCGGACAATCCGACCGCGGCGACCTATATGGGGATCAACGTCGACAACGCCTATCGCGTGGCGTTCGGCCTGGGCAGCGCGATCACCGCGGTCGCCGGCGGGCTGATGGCGACCTATATCTCGTTCGGTCCCTTCGTCGGCTTCGACTACGTCATCATCATGTATTCCGGCGTCGTGCTGGGCGGCATGGGCAGTATCCTCGGTGCCTTCTGGGGCGGGCTGACGGTCGGCTTCGTGCAGCAGTTCTCGGCCCTGGTGCTGCCGCCGCAGTTGCAGAACGCGGCCATCTTCGTCGTCTTCCTGATGATCGTGCTGCTGCGGCCCCAAGGCCTGTTCGGCCGTTCAGCGGAGCGTGCCTGACATGCGGAATGGTGCTGGTCCCCGGCTGAAACGCAACCTGATCGTCCTGGCGGTTCTCTCGGCCGCCTACCTGCTGACCGCGCGCTTCGTGTCCAACAGCTACTACCAGCTGATGTTCACGCTGGTGCCGATCTGGGCGGCGTTCGGCGTGTCGTGGAACATCCTGTCCGGCTATGGCGGGCAGTTGTCCTTTGGTCACGCATCCTTCTTCGGCATCGGCGCCTACACCGTCGCGCTGTCGATGATGTATTTCGACCTGACGCCCTGGCTCGGCATTCCCCTGGCCATGGTCATGGGCGCCATCGCGGCGGTCATCATCGGCATCCCGACCTTCCGCCTGCGCGGGCATTACTTCGCGCTGTCGATGCTCGCCTATCCGCTGGCGATCCTGTACTTCATGCAGTATTTGGGCTACCAGGAAGTCTCGATGCCGATGCATCGCGACAACCCGCTGGCTTACCTCGAGTTCAAGGACCCGTTCGGCTATACGGGCGTCGCGATGGTCCTGCTGATCGTGGCCATCATCGTCTCCCTGCTGATCGAGAATTCGCGCTTCGGCCTGGCCCTGCTGGCGATCCGGCAGAACGAACTCGCGGCCGAGGCCGCGGGCATCAACGCCAAGGCGTGGAAAATGCGCGCCCTGATCGTGTCCGGCATGATCGCCGCCGCGGCGGGCGGGCTTTATGCCTGCGTCCTGCTGGTCGTGACGCCTGACTCCGTGTTCGGCATGGTCGTCTCGGCGCAGGCCGTGGTCGTGTCGCTGTTCGGCGGCGTGGCCTCCGTCTGGGGTCCGGTGATCGGCGCCGCGATCCTGGTGCCGTTGGCGGAAACCTTGCAGGCCGAACTCGGCTCCTACCTGCCGGGCATCCAGGGTGTCGTCTACGGCGTCGCCATCATCACCGTCATGCTGGTCTCTCCCGACGGGCTGTTCTGGACGGTGCGCGACAAGTGGTTCAAGCGCACAACGCCCGAGCCCCTGCCCGACCTGCCGCCCGAGGTTGTTCGGGCCCACGCGGCCCCCAAGACGTCCGGCCCGCTGCTGACTGTCTCCGGCGTGTCCAAGGTCTTCGGCGGCCTGCGCGCGGTCAGCGATGTCAGCTTCGACGTCAAGGCCGGGGAAATCCTGGGCATCATCGGCCCGAACGGCGCCGGCAAGACCACGCTGTTCAACGTCCTGAACGGCGTGCTGCCGGCCACCGAGGGTTCGGCGATGCTCGACGGCCAGCAGATGATCGGGCGCAAGTCGTTTGAGATCTGCCGCATGGGCGTCGGCCGCACCTTCCAGGTCGTGCGCAGCTTCCCCCGGCTCAGCGTGCTCGACAACGTGACCGTCGGGGCCTACGGCGCCGGCCTCGCGGACCATGACGCGATCGCCAGTTCGGTGAACGCCGTCCGCCGCGTGGGGCTGGCCGACCTCGCGGGCGTGGAAGCCGGGCAGCTTACGAACAAGCAGCTTCGCCTGATGGAACTGGCCCGCGCGCTGGCGGGCGGCCCTCGCCTGCTGCTGCTGGACGAAACACTCGCCGGCCTGGGCCGGGAGGAATGTGACGACGTGCTGGACGTGCTCGCCCGCCTGCGGGACGAGGGCATGACCATCTGCATCATCGAGCACACGATGCACGCAATGATGCGGATCGCCGACCGCTTCGTCGTGCTGGACCACGGCGCCGTGCTGGCGACCGGCCTGCCCAAGGTGGTGGTCGAGGATCGCGCGGTGATCGAGGCCTATCTCGGCAAGAAGTGGCTCGCGAGGCAGGGAGCGGGAGCATGAGCATGCTGGAGATCAAGAACCTCACCGTTGCCTATGGCGGTCTGCGCGCGCTCACGGATGTCACCCTGTCGGTGAAAGAGGGGCAGTTCGTCACCGTGGTCGGCCCGAACGGGGCCGGCAAGTCGACGCTGTTCAAGTCCATCTCGGGCGTCGTGCCGGCCGTGTCGGGCGGGATCACCTTCGCCGGCCAGGATCTGCTGCGGTGTTCGCCCTCCCAGCGGGCGCATCTCGGCATCGCCCATGTCCCGGAAGGACGGCAGGTGTTCAAGACCCTGACCGTGCGGGAGAACCTGGAGATGGGGGCCTATACCAAGGCCGGCCAGGCGCAATGGGCTCGAACGCTCGACCGCATCCACACGCTGTTCCCGATCCTCGCCGAACGCGCCTTGCAGATGGCCGGCACCCTGTCGGGCGGGGAGCAGCAGATGGTCGCCATCGGCCGCGGCCTGGCCAGCGCGCCCCGCCTTCTGATGCTGGATGAGCCGTCGATGGGCCTCGCACCCGCCGTCGCGGACACCATCTTTGAACGGGTCTCCCAGATCCACCGGGAAGACGGGCTGACCATCCTGCTGGTCGAACAGCGCGCGGTCGAGGCGCTGGAACTGTCCGACCATGGCTATGTGCTGGAAACCGGCCAGATCGTCCTGGACGGACCGTACGAGACGCTGCTGAACGACGATCGGGTGCGCCGGTCCTATCTGGGGCTGACCGACGGCTAGCGGGTCAGCCTGTTTCGGCCCGCACCCCGATCCGGCCGCCCAGGCTTGTGGCCGGATCGGGGTGCGGGCCGGGAGGGAAGCCGACGAACAACCCAACCTGAAAACGCCAACACCAGGGAGTAAGACACCAATGACGACAATTCCACCGATCGGCCGGCGCACCGCCGTGGGCATGGGCCTCGCCACCGGCGCGGCCGCCCTGGTTCCGGGCCGCGCCCGCGCCCAGGCGAAGGAAGCCAAGATCGCGATGCTCGTGCCGCTGTCCGGCCCCTGGGCGCGGGCCGGCATCCTGGAGCAGATGGGCGCCCGCATGGCGATCGACGACATCAACGCGGCCGGCGGCATCAAGTCCCTGGGCGGGATGAAGATGTCCCTGGTCGAGGTCGATGGCGGCGAGAACGTCGAGAAGGCGAAGGGCGCCGCCCAGCGCATGGTCGCGCAGGAACCCGACCTGGCGGGCGGCTTCGGCTGCTGGCTGTCGAGCTTCACCCTGGCGGTGACCGAAGTGACCGAGCGGACGGAACTACCCTGGCTGACCCTGTCCTACTCCGACATGATCACCGCGCGAGGGTTCAAGTACGTCTTCCAGACGTCCCCCACGGCCGACACCCAGGCCAAGGAAATGATCCCCGCGATCCTGGCCCTGGCCGAGAAGTCCACCGGCAAGCGCCCGACCAAGGTCGCCTTCCTGAGCGACAACACCGCGTCCCCCGTCAGCTTCATGAAGACGATCCGGGAAAATGTGCTGGGCGCCCAGAAGCTGACCGCCGTGGTGGATGAAGTCTATACGCCGCCGCTGGCCGACGCGACGACGCTGGTCCAGAAGGTCCGCTCGGGCCGTCCGGAATTCGTGCTGATCCAATCCACCACGCCGGGCGACAACAAGCTGCTACTCGACAAGTTCGCCGAACTCGGCCTGACGGCGTCGAAGGTGCCGCAGATCGGTGGCGGCGGTCACTGGTGCACGCCCGAGATGCTGAAGATCGCCGGCAAGGACAACATGGAAGGCGTGATCGTCGGCCTGGCGAACTGGCCCGGCAAGCACCTCGGCGACCTGGAAGCCCGCTTCATGGCGCGGACCGGAGAGCCGTGGTTCGGCCATGACTCAATCTTCGCCTATGCCCATGTGATGATCCTGAAGGAAGCGATGGAACGCGCTGCGTCCACCGATCGGAAGAAGGTCGCGCAGGCGCTGCGGGAGATCGACACGACCGAGGGGCCGGCGAAGTTCTACCCGGACGGGCGGATCAAGTTCGACACCAACGGCCGCCGCGTCGGCGCCCAGATGGCGCTGGTGCAGTGGAAGAACGGCAAGCCGAGCGCGGTGTATCCGGAGAGCATTGCGGTGGCTCCGGCGGTTTGGCCGAAGGCCTGATCTGGTAAAGGAAAACCCCCTCTCCGGTTGGAGAGGGGGTTTTTTGTTGGTGGGTCCTCTCTCGTCGTGGTGGCCGAAGGGCCACCATCCACGACTTGCCGGTTGGCAACTCCGGAAAGTCGTGGGTGGTGGGCCTGCGCCCACCATGACGTTGAAGCAGCCGCCATTCGGCCGCCACCACTATGAAGGCGTGCCGCCCGGCCTACCGGCTCGCGGCCTTCGCACCACCCGGGTTGAACCAGCCGCTGATCAGCGCGCCGATGCTGCGCTTGCGCTGCGTGTCGATATCCACCATCGCGGTCATGCCGGCCCGCAGCGGCGGTTCGCCGTCATGCGGCTTCAACTGGATCTTCACCGGCAAACGCTGCACGACCTTCACCCAGTTACCCGAGGCATTCTGCGGCGGCAGGATCGCGAACTCAGACCCCGCGGCGGGGCTGATGCTGGACACGATGCCCTGCCAGACCTCATCGGGGTAGACGTCGAGCACCACCTTCACCTCCTGCCCCACGCGCACATGGGTCAGGGTGGTTTCCTTCAGGTTCGCCTCGATCCAGGGGCGGGTATCGGTCACGATCACGAACAGCGGCGTCGCCGCCTTTACCTGCTCCCCCACCTGCAACTTCACGTTCACCGCGATCCCGTCCTGCGGGGCGATCAGCGTGGTCCGCTTCAGGTCGAGATCGGCGCGATCCCGTTCGGCGATCTTGTCGCGCACCACGGCATAAGCGTCGGTGTGCTTGTTCGGATCACCCGCCAGCACGGCCAGAACGCGTTCCAGCCGGCGGCGGACGACATGCAGGCGGTTGCGGGCGACGTTTGCGTCGTTCTGCGCCTCTTCCAGCTTCGACGCCGAGACCACGCCCTTTTCCGCCAGCGACTGCTGCCGTTGCAGGTTGCGGTCGTGATAGGCGGTCTGGCTTTCCATCTCGCCAAGTTCGGTCAGCGTCTCCCGCCAGGCGGCCCGGGCGGTTTCCACCGCGGCGCGCGCGATATCCAGCTCGGCCTCGGCCTTGGCCAAAGCGAGCTGATACGGCTCCGGGTCGATCCGCAGCAAAGGCATGCCGGCCTTGACGCGCTGGTGGTCACGCACGGCCACCTCGATCAGCCGCCCCGCGACCTCGGGGGCGATCTGGGCGATGTCGGCCTTCACATAGGCGTTCTCGGTGTTCACATAGCGGCCGCCGGCCTGCCAGATGGCGGCGCCACCAACCAGGACGGCGACGGGCACGCCGATCAGCAGAACCGCGCGCAGCAGCCGGGTGCGACCGCGGGTCAACGGAGGGGCTCGTGGGCAGGCAGGGAGGAGTGCAGGAAAGGTACTCGCATGAATCGCTTACAGGGCTTATGATAGCGCCACATATATTCCGGCGGGACGCTTAGCTCAAGATGACGGACAGCGAATTTGCCCTGTCCCTTTCACCAACGCGACGCTATCTGATCCTCGGGGCGGTCATTCTCGCCTCGACATTGTATGCGACGACGCTGCTGATTGCCTCCACCCTGCTGCCGCAGATGCAGGGGACGTTCGGGGCCACCGCCGATGAGATTTCATGGGCAATGACCTTCAACATCCTGGCAACGGCGGTCGTTACACCCATGACCGGCTGGCTGGTGTCGCGCTTTGGCCGGCGCACCGTCATGATGTGGTCGATCATGGGGTTCGCGATCGCGACATGGCTGTGCGGATCAGCGGATTCCCTTGAAACCCTGGTGCTGTGGCGGATCGCGCAGGGCGGTCTCGGCGCCCCGGTCGTGCCGCTGTCGAACGCGATCCTGCTGGACAGTTTCCCCCGCAAGCAGGCCGGCATGGTGACCTCCGCCTTCGGCATGGCGGTCGTGATCGGCCCCGCGATCGGGCCGACGCTGGGCGGACTGCTCGCGGAAACCTATAGCTGGCGTATGGCATTCTACATGCTGGTGCCGGTCGGGCTGACCGCCTGG
>CANJSR010000177.1 GCA_947476855.1 Acetobacteraceae bacterium | reverse complement strand
GTTTCCTTGGTTGCGGTCGTGTTCGCAACCCAACCCTACCGGGGAACCGACAAAAGGCCGCCCGCCTTGGGGGCACGCTCCGCTACGGCCTACGGCCTACGCTACACGCGCCCCCAAGGCGGAGTTACACCACGGCCGGGGACGTGACCGGTTTTGCGGTGTCTCGGTCCTCGGTTCCCGCCAAGCAGTCCTCCGAGCGAAGCGCGTGAGCTGCTGATGATTCCCCGAAGGGTGGGGAGGGGGTGCCTTGTAGTTGTACCAATTCAAGGTCACCACCGCCCCACACGGGAGGTGGTTTTAGATATCTCTCAGAACGAATGTGAGGATGGGTAGATAAATCATAAGCAGCTCACGCGTTAGCGAGAGGACTGTTTGTGCGGGAGCGGTGTGGGAAATGTCGCTGCATTCCAACGGTATATAGGATTCTGTCCGCCGATTTTTTCGGCCCTGTTTTCGCCATACTAGAGGTATCGGTGTATGGCGTGAATCTCGGCATGGCTATGGCGGGATTCCGGGTGCCTATGGCGCAGAAAAAACCCCCACCCATTGAAGGGTGAGGGCCTGGTAGATGTCCCGCTAGCTAGGCGGGTCGCTCCCTTGACGCCCTACGCGGCGGCGTCGTCCTGGGAGTCGTCGCATGGCCGCAAGCGGATTGGCCTGCGCGGACGGGTGCGTGCCCACTCAACAATCTCGGAGTAGTAGTATGCGACGCGCGCCTGCGGGTCATTCGCGTTGTCGCCCAAGACGACCAACTGCGGAAATGTCCCAGCAAACCGCTTCCGCTCCTGTTCTGCCTCCGCAATCCCAAGGTTCACGGCAACCCACTTCTTCGTCACGAAGATGGGGAACTGTCCACATTCGCTACACATCGCAAACGCTCCTGTATGAGAGGAAGCATCGCGATGCGGCCAGGGCGAAGACCCTGGTTGTGGGTAGGTTACGGTTGGGCGATGGTCGCTGTAAACCAATTTTCGTAGGCGGTTACGGCCTCGCGCATCTCCGCTTCGTAGCGGTGCCGTTGGTAGGTTCCTGCCACCCCGCTTTTGGTCCCGGAAATGTGGTTGAGGTAGCTTTCGATAACCTCATATCTGATGCCGAGGCGTTGCCAGTTAGTCGCTAGCGTCCGGCGCAGGTCGTGGAGTGTCCACGGCTCGATCTTGGCGAGTTTGTCGATCTGGATTTTCGCCTTGCTCCAACCTGAGAAGCACGAGTTTGTTCTCCCTTGTGCAGGGAAAAGGTATGTTCCTTCGTTCTGGTGGGCCGAAGCTATTGCGAACTTCAATATACAGATCGCCGTTGTCCCAATCGGAAACTGATGCGATTTCCTGTTTTTGCTGTATTCGCTTGGGATGGTGCATGTTTGCTTTTCGAAATCCAGCCAGCCGATGGAGAGAGTGCCTATCTCCGATCGACGTGCGCCAGTGATTATGAGCAATTTTACCACACACCCGAATGGGTAACTCATCTCGTCCGCAGCCTTCCACACGGCGCGAAGTTCGTCGTCTGAGAGCACTCTATCTCGACGATTGGTGGGGGCAGGGGCGTCTAGTCCCTCTATCGGGTTGTGCTGGATGTAGCGCCGCTTCACGCACCAGCGCATGAACAGCCGCATCGACCAAAACGCATGGAGCGATGTGCCTGGGGTTTCAGACAGCTTGTCCAGCGTCGTGGTGATGTCGTCCGTGGTGATATCCGACAGTGCCTTGGTTTGGAGCTTGGGGAAGTACTTGGTCAGGATGCGCTTGTTCTCGTCGATTGTCCGCGCGCGGTTCTTCTGCGACTTTTCGGCCACAAAAAGGGTCAATGCGTCCGAAAAAATCATCCGCGCTTTAGGCGGCTTGATCGTTCCCGATGCTCGCTCGCCTATCAAACGCTGCGCCTCCTTGCGGGCGTCGTGCAGCGAGACATTTGGATATCGCCCTATCGTCACCCGGTCGCGATTCTTACCCGTGGCGAGGACGAACGCCTTGGTGCCAGCCTGTGACACCCGCACACCAAAACCCTTCAGCGCGTCATCGTAGTAGACGTGTGCGCCCTTCTCAGGAGCTTTGAGGTTGCGCACCTGGATATCTGTGAGCCGCATTTTTTTGTCCCGCTTTTGTCCCGCCGGTCACTCGGATAGCGGCGATACATGTCGGGGGGCCTTGGTGCAATTTTTTTAGATAGGAACTAGGATGTTTGTGCATTTTGAGGCGCCACGGGGTGCTACGGGAAATGCCGATATCCTTTTTGTAAACCGAAGGTCGGGGGTTCAAATCCCTCACCCGGCACCAGCCGCCCAGGCTCGGTCGTTTCCCTTGTTGACGTCTCCCGGCACCGGTCCACTATGGACCGCCTGATCGCAAGCCGAGGAATATGTCATGGATCGCGTCGTCCAGCCAGGGATCACAACCAGCGCGCCAGGCCGGGCCCGGGCGTTGCAACCGTTGCTGGATGCGCATGGTCCCGAAATCGACCGGCGGCGTGAGCTCACACCCGAGGTGGTGGAGGCCCTGGTCGACCATGACATGCTGCGCCTGCTGCTGCCGCGCAGCATGGGCGGGCAGGAGATTCATCCCCTCGATTTCTGCCGCACGACTGAAACCATCGCCTGGGCCGATGCCAGCGTCGGTTGGTTCGTCAACCAGTCGAACGTTTCGGCCGCGTCCTCGGCCGCCGCGATGCCGCATGATGCCGCGTCCGCGATCTTCGACGGCCCACGCGCCGGCCTCGCCTGGGGCGCGAAGCACGGCAACAGCGTCGCGATCCGGGTCGAAGGCGGATACCGCCTGACCGGGACTTGGAGTTTCATGAGCGGCGGGCGTCACACGACCTGGATCGGCGCGCACAGCGCGGTCCGCAATCCGGATGGCACTCCGCATATACGCCATGGGCGGCCGGACGATCGCAGCTTCCTGTTCCCCCGAACCGCCGCCAAAATCATCGACGACTGGCATGTGCTCGGCCTGCGCGGCACGGGCAGCGATACCTACGCGGTCGATGACCTTTTCATCCCAGACGATCATGCCCCCGCCCGTGATGCGCCGGAGGAACTGCGGGAAACCGGCCCCCTTTATCCGATCCGCGCGATTCTGCTGTATGCGACTGGATTTTGCGGCGTGACGCTTGGTGTGGCGCGCCGGATGCTCGAAACCTACTTGATCCTGGCGCGTGGCCGGCACAGCCGAGCGTCGAGCAATGCGATGGCGGTGAATAATGCGGTGCAGCGGGAGGTGGCGGTGCTGGAAGCGCGCCTGTCCGCGGCTCGGGCCTTTGTGCACGAGGCGGTGTGCCAAGTTTATGATGCCTCGGCCGCCGGAACGCTAGATGTGGATACACGGATGCGGCTGCGCCTGGCGACGACGCATGCGATGAACGAGGCGACCGAGGTGTCGATCGCCTGCTATCGCGGGGCCGGTACGACGGCGATCCTCGATTCCGCGCCGTTCGAACGGCGTTTCCGCGATGCCATGAGTGCCAGTCAGCATCTTCAGGCCCTGCCGGGAATGCTGGAAATGGTCGGGCGCCATATCATCGGGACCGAGAACGTGGTGCAGTTCGTGTGACGCGACGTCGGTTGTTGGTCCGGAACGAGGATCGGTCTTCATGACGGCGAAGGCGAACTGGGTCCTGTTCTGGATGTGCGTCCTTGTGACCGTCAACCAACTTGGGTTTGGCGGCGTGATGCCGGCCTTGCCGCTGTACGCGCAGTCCTTCGGCGTGTCCGCCTCGGCCATCGGCATGGCGGTCGGTATCTACGGCCTCGCCCGTTTCGCCGGTGCGATGCCCTCCGCCTGGATCGCCGATACGCTTGGTCGTCGACCGGGGCTAGCGATTGGTGGCGTCGTCACCGCGCTGGGCAATCTGTGGTGCGCGGTGGCGAGCAGCTACCCTGAGTTTATCATGGCCCGCTTCGTCGCTGGGGCAGGGGCGGGGCTGATCGTGACCACCGGGCAGATCGTGCTGGCCGATATCACGACTCCGGAACGGCGCGGACGGATGGTGTCGATCTACCAAGGCACGTTCATCTTCGCCGCCGGCGTCGGGCCGTTTCCGGGCGGTCTGCTGTCGGAGCATTTTGGGCTCAACGCACCGTTCTATGCCTATACGTTCGCCGGACTCGGCGCGGCGATGGTTGCCTGGTTCGCCGTCGGGGAAACCCGTGGCTTCGGCCAGCCGACCACCCGAGGCCGAGGCGGCGGTGCCGGCATGTCGCTGCTGGCGCAGTTGCAGCGGTTGGCCGGGCTGCGGGGCTATGTGCTTGCCTGCATGGTCTCGCTGGCGAACGCCGCCGCGCGGACCGGTGCGCTGTTCAGCATCGTGCCGCTTTTGGGCAGTCTGCGCCTGGGCCTTTCGGTGACCGAGATCGGCTTCGCGCTCGCGTTCGGCACCGTCGTCGGATTGCTGGCGGCCTATCCTGGCGGGATGCTGGTGGATCATTTCGGCCGAAAGGCGGTGATCGCGCCGTCGACGTCGCTGTCGGGTCTGGCGATGCTGCTGTTCTGCGTCGCACCGTCCTATGCCTGGTTCATGGCCGCGGCGATTGCCTGGGGCGTGGCGAGTTCCATCGGCGGCGCGGCCCCGTCCGTCTATGCCGCCGATTGCGCGCCGCCGGGGCTGAACGCAACCACGGTCAGCGTGTTCCGGATGACGGGTGATATCGGCTATGTCGGTGGTCCCCTGCTGCTGGGCCTGATCATGGATCTGTACGGGCCGGAGACGTCGCTGATCGTGGCGGCCGGGTTGCTTGTCGTGATGGGCGGCCTGTTCGCAGCCTTCGCGCCGGAGACCTATCGTGCCCGTGCCTAGTGGACACGGGTGGTGGTTTCCGCGCTATCGTAACGCCAGCAGGAAGGAGAGCGCGCGGTGCTTCTGGGAGTCTTCATTCCGATCGGCAACAATGGTTGGCTGATTTCAACCAACTCGCCGCAATACAAGCCCAGCTTCGCGCTGAACAAGACGGTCGTGCAGAAGGCCGAGGGGTTTGGGTTTGATTTCGCATTGTCGATGATCAAGCTGCACGGGTTCGGCGGGCCTTCGCAATTCTGGGACTACAACCTGGAATCCTTCACCCTGATGTCCGGCCTTGCGGCGGTGACGGATCGGATCAAGCTGTTCGCGACCTGTGCGGTGCTGACCATGCCGCCCGCCATTACGGCGCGCATGGCGGTGACGATCGACAGCATCGCGCCTGGTCGGTTCGGGATCAACATGGTCTCCGGCTGGCAGCGGCGCGAATACGCGCAGATGGGTCTGTGGCCCGGATCAGATCACTACAATCGCCGTTACGAGTATTGCGCGGAATACGTCACGGTCATGCGGCAGTTGTGGGAGACGGGCCATTCCGACCACAAGGGCGACTTCTTCCAGATGGATGACTGCCGCTGCCTGCCTTTGCCCTCCGCCCCCATCTCGATCATCTGCGCGGGGCAGAGCGACGCCGGCACGCGCTATGCCGCCGAATACGCGGACTACAATTTCTGCTCCAGCTTCAGCGTCAACATGCCCCAGGCGCTGGAGGCCCCGATCGCGAGGCTGGTGAAGGCGACAGCAGAGACCGGACGGCGCTGCAACGCCCTGGTGTCGATCCAGGTCATTGCCGATGAAACCGATGAAGCCGCCTTCGCCAAGTGGGAACACTACAAGGATGGCATCGACCTGGAAGCCATCGCCTGGCGGGAAGCGCAGGCCGAGGACGATCCCACTCGTGACCCGCTCGCCGGCCCGAACAAGCGCAAGACATTCGGCACCACGCGCCTGCCATCGGTGGGCGGGGTGCTGGTAGG
Organism: Acetobacteraceae bacterium; assembly: GCA_947476855.1. Next base: position 3,443 of record CANJSR010000177.1, on the reverse strand, counting down.
CTCCTTCGCCTCGGTCGCGCGGATGCTGGACGAACTCGCGGCGATCCCCGGCGTGGACGGCGTGATGCTGAGCTTCGACGAATTCATCAGCGGCGTGGAGAATTTCGGCCGGTATATCCAGCCGCTGATGAAAAGCCGGTCGTAACGGTTCAGGCGGCCATCGGCGGCACCCGCGTGTGCCAGTCGGTGGCAGCCTGATATGCCCAGCCGATGCGCAGCGCGGTTGCCTCGTCATACCCGCGGCAGACGATCTGTAGCGACAGCGGCAGCCCCTCGGCTGTCGCGCCGTTGGGCACCGCGAGCGCGCAGAGATCGAGGTAGTTGACCCAGCGCGTGAACATCGCCGGCGTCGTGTTCTGGTCGATGGTTGCAATCGGAACCGCCGGGGTCATTGTTGTTGGCGTCAGGATTCCATCCACTTCGCTGATCGCAATTGCGAAGTCCCGCTTCAAGGCCTCCCGCGCCGCCAAAGCGGTCAGATAGTCGTGGGAGGATATGGTGGCGCCGGCCCGCACGCGCGGCCGCACGGCCTCATCCAACGGAGACGCGGGGTCGTCGACCAGGGCGGCGAGTGCGGCATAGGCCTCGGCCGACATGATGCGGGCGTTGGTCACGCCGAGGTCGGCGAAGCGCAGCGGCAAGGGCAGGTCCACGATCTCGGCGCCCATGTTGGCGAGGGCGTCGACCGAGGCATCGAAGGCCGCCAGAACCGCCGGATCAATGCCGGAACGTTCTGATGCCGGCATGCGCGCCAGCCGCAGCCCCTTCACCCCCCGGCGCAGCATCGGCATCGGTCGCGAGGCTTCCCGCCCGCGGGTGAGGGGATCGAGCGGGTCGAAACCTTGCAGCAATTCCAGCATGGTGGCCGCATCCTCGACCGATCGCGTGATCGGGCCGGGCGTGTCCAGCGTGGGGCTGAGCGGCAGGACGCCATGCACGCTGATCCGCCCGATCGTGGTCTTCAGGCCGGTGATCCCGTTCCAGGACGCCGGCACGCGGACCGAGCCGCCGGTATCCGTGCCGATCGCGACCGGGGCCAGGCGCGCGCCCACCGCCACGCCGGACCCGCTGGACGATCCGCCGGGCGCGCGATGCGTCTGTGCGTCCCACGGGTTGCGTGGGGTGCCGAGATGCTGGTTCGTGCCCCAGCCGCCATAGGCGAACTCCACCGTGTGGGTCTTGCCGATCGTGATCATTCCGGACGCGTTCAGTTTCCTTTGTAACGTCGCGGTGGTCTGGGCAATTCGGTTACGCCAGGCCGCGGTGCCGCCGGTGGCAACCTGGCCCTCGATCTGCACCAGGTCCTTCACCGCGATGGGGATGCCATGCAGCGGGCCGACCTGATGACCGGCGCGGATCGCCTTGTCGGCGGCCTCGGCCGCCAGGCGGGCACCCGCGTGGTCGACCGAGACGAAGGCTTGCAGTTTCGGTTCCAGCCGATCGATGCGGGACAGGCATTCGTCCATCAGGTCGACCGGGGACAGTCGACGCGCGGTGATGGCGGCGGACAGGGCGGCCACGGTCTGGAAGGCTGGTGAGTCGGACATGTTGGTGGCTCCCGCGATCGATACAGTCACGACGATCCCATGGTTTTGCGGCGCCGGCCAGGGGGCGGGTCCGTTCGCAAAAGAGCACCGATTGGCGACCGAACCCCGCGCCACACCGGACGCTTCGGCGAAACCCATGGGCCAGGGAAAAAAACACCCCCAAATCATCGCACCCTTGCCACCGCGTGGGAAATTTGCCTCTCATGCGCCCAGACAACCGTGCCCATGCCGCACAGAACGAAGGAACGCCCCATGCTGAAACCGCTCGTGTTCGATCGCCCCCTGCGCGGACGCATCTATGACAGCATCGCCGAGACCATCGGCAACACGCCGCTCGTGCGCATTCCGCATATCACGGCGCACGACGGCATCAAGGCCGACATCTGCCTGAAGCTGGAGTTCTTCAATCCGATCTCGTCCGTCAAGGACCGTATCGGTGTCAACATGATCCTCGACCTCGAGGCACAGGGCAAGCTCTCCCCCGGCGCGACGATCATCGAGCCGACGTCAGGCAACACCGGCATTGGCCTCGCGTTCATGTGCGCCGCGCGGGGATACACGCTGATCCTGACCATGCCTGAGTCGATGTCGATCGAGCGGCGGAAGATGCTGGCCTTCCTCGGCGCCAAGCTGGACCTGACGCCGCGCGAAAAGGGCATGAACGGCGCCATCGCGCGCGCCAAGGAACTCGCCGCCGAAATCCCCGGTTCGGTCATCGCCGGCCAGTTCGAGAACCCGGCCAACCCGGAAATCCATCGCAAGACGACGGCCGAGGAAATCTGGTACGACACGGCCGGAGAGGTGGACGCCATCATCTCGGGCGTCGGCACGGGCGGCACGCTGACCGGGCTCGCGCAGGCGCTGAAGCCCCGCCGTCCTGGCCTGAAGATGATCGCGGTGGAGCCGACGCTCAGCCCCGTCCTGTCCGGTGGCAGCCCCGCGCCGCACCCGATCCAGGGCATCGGCGCTGGTTTCATTCCGCCGGTATTGGATACCTCCGCGATTGACGAGATCGTGCAGGTCGCCCCGCCCGATGCCATCGCGGCCTCCCGCCGTCTGGCGACAACCGAGGGCATTCCGGCCGGCATCTCCTCCGGTGCTGCGCTGCACGCCGCCCTGGTCGTCGGCGCTCGGCCCGAAATGGCGGGCAAGCGGATCGTGGCGATCATTCCATCTTTCGCCGAACGCTACATCACCTCGGTGCTGTTCGAAGGCATCGGCTGAACCAACGGAAACGGCCGGGGCAAGGGTGATTGCCCCGGCCGTCACGCGGGCGGTAAACTCCTTGTATCTGCCCAGGAGGAAACAATGAAGGCCGCCATCTTCCACGCCCCGCACCAACCCCTGACGATCGAAACCGTCGAGATCGAAAAGCCGAAGCGGCGCGAAGTGCTGCTGCGCACGGCCTTCGCGGGACTGTGCCATTCGGACCTTCATTTCATGGAAGGCCTCTATCCCTATCCGGTGCCCGCGATCCTGGGGCATGAGGGCGCCGCCGTGGTCGAGGCGGTGGGCGAGGACGTGACCTATGTGAAGCCCGGCGACCACGTCATTACCTGCCTGTCGGTCTTCTGCGGCGAATGCCATTACTGCACCACCGGTCATACCAATCTGTGCGACAATACCGAGGTCAAGCTGATGCCCGGTGCGGCTCGCCGGATGAAGTGGAAGGGCCAGACGCTGCACCAGGCCTTCAACCTCTCGGTCTTCGCCGAGAACATGCTGGTTCATGAGCACGCGATCGTGAAGATCGACAAATCCATCCCGCTGGACCGCGCCGCTTTGGTGGGCTGCGGCGTCATGACCGGCGTCGGCGCCGTGTTCAACGCGGCGAAGGTGGAGCCTGGATCAACCGTCGCCGTCGTCGGCTGCGGCGGCATCGGGCTGTCGGCGGTG
>CANJSR010000176.1 GCA_947476855.1 Acetobacteraceae bacterium | reverse complement strand
GGGCTGGTCCGGTCGGCACGCCCGCTGACGCATGAACCCCAAGGCCAGGCGCCGGCGATGGCCATGGCCTCGGCCGAACGGCCCGAGGCGGGAGAGACCCGGCTGCGTAGCCAGGCCGAACGCGACCTGCTGAAGGCCTTGAGGATGGCGCGATGATCCATCCCCTGTCCGGCCTGGGGCGACCGCCGCCATGATCCTGCGCTTCCCCATGCCGCGCTGGCTGCCGGCGACGATCGGCGTGATCGCCGGGCTATTGGCGGTGAAGTCGGTGACGCTGGTGCGCGCCCTGACGACGCCCGGTGCGGGGGGCGACCTGTCGTTCCTGTCGAGCAACGCGCGCGCCGCGGACCCGAAGCCCGCCGATCCCAAGCCCGGGGATGCCAAGCCCGGTGATGCCAAGCCAGGGGATACCAAGCCCGCCGATCCGAAAGCCGCCGAAGGTAAACCCGCCGACGCGAAGCCGGCTGATCCGAAAACGGCTCAGGCCCAGCCGCCCGCGCCGCCGTCCGAACCAGCCCTGAGCGCCGCCGAGAAGGCCGTGCTGCTCGATCTGCGCCAGCGCCGCCAGGAACTCGATGCAAGGGAAACCGTCCTGGGTGAACGCGAGTCCGTGCTGGCTGCCGCGCAGGACAAGCTCTCGGCCCGGGTCGAGGAACTCCAGAGCCTGCAACAGCGGCTTGAGGCGCTGGAGGCTGACCGCCGCCGCCAGGACGATGCCAGTTGGCAGGGCCTGGTGAAACTCTACGAAACCATGAAGCCACGCGACGCCGCGACGATCTTCAACGATCTCGCGATGCCGGTCCTGGTTCAGGTGATGGACCGGATGAAGGACGGGAAAGCGGCCGCGGTTCTCGCGGCCATGGACCCGGACAAGGCCCGTCTGCTGACCCAGGAACTCGCCCGTCTGCGAACCCGCAATGCCGCGGCCCCGCAGCAGACGAGCAAGCCGCCGCCCGCCCCACCGCGACCACCGAACGGCTGAGCGCGTTCTCTTCCGACACCGAAAGGATGACTGACCATGGCGATCGACAAATCCATGAACGTGCTGATCGTGGATGACTACAAGACAATGCTTCGTATCATCCGCAACCTGCTGAAGCAGATCGAGTTCAACAATGTCGAGGAGGCAACGGACGGCGCCGAGGCCCTGTCCAAGCTGCGCGCCGGCAGCTTCGGCCTGGTGATCAGCGACTGGAACATGCAGCCGATGACGGGTCTCCAACTGCTCCAGGAAGTGCGCGCCGACGCCCGCCTGAAGCAGATGCCGTTCATTATGATCACCGCCGAAAGCAAGACCGAGAACGTCATCGCCGCCAAGCAGGCCGGCGTGTCCAACTACATCGTCAAGCCCTTCAACGCCGAGACCCTGAAGGAGAAGATCGAGAAGGTGCTGGGCCATGGATGACGCGCGGATGGCGTATCGGGCGCCGTATGCCGAACAGGAAGCCCTGGCCGAACGCCTGCGATCCATCAAGGATCGCCGGCCGGACCAGGACCCGGAGGTGATCGCCGAGGTCGTGCGCTCGGTCCTGTCGACGATTCATGGCGACCTCACGCCCAAGGGCACGACCCTGCTGGCCGAGGTCGAGGCGCTGGGTCAGACCATCGCCAGCGCCAAGGCCGAGATCGCGGCCCTGCGCGTCGACGACATCAAGCAGCACGACATCCCGTTCGCGACCGACGAACTGGATGCGATCGTCGCGCACACCGCCTCGGCCACGCACAGCATCCTGGAGAGCTGCGAGACCCTGGATCAGGTGGGCGAAACGGTCACCGGAGAGGCCGGAACCAGGCTGCAGGATGCCACGACAAAGATCTATGAGGCATGCAGCTTCCAGGACATCACCGGCCAGCGCATCACCAAGGTGGTCACGACCCTGAAAACGATCGAGGCGAAGATCGGCAGCATCATCGCCACCTTCGGCAGCCACCCGCCCCCCGTCGCGGTGACGCGTTCGGCGGAGCCTGTCGGGGAGGAAGGCCTGCTGAACGGGCCGCAATTGCCCGCGATGGCGATGGACCAATCGGACATCGACAAGCTGCTCGCCAGCTTTGACTGAGCATGCCGACCCGGTCGACTTCCGGAGGAATAGCCATGATACACCTGGACAAAATGCCCAGGAAGATCGCGTTGACGGCGGTTCTGCTGCTGGCGTTGGGGCTTTGGACCGCCCCGGCGGAAGCCCAGGCGCCGGCCCCAGCGCCGGCCCCAGCCTCGGCCCCAGGCCCGGCCAATGAGGCGGTCGCGGTCCGCACCGGGAATCACGCCGATTTCGGGCGCATCGTGTTCGACGCGCCTTCCCGGGCCCGCTACCGCCTGACCCGGGAGGGCAACCAGGTCACGGTCACCTTCGCGGACGATGTGGCCCTCGGGCGCCCGGGCAAGGACCCGCGTAACGTCTCCGGCCTGAGTGTCGCCGGACCCCGCGCGGTATTCACCGTTCCCGCCGGCACCCGGATCAGGGAGATGCGCCTGGGTTCGCGCGTCGTCATCGACATCCCCGACCCGTCCGCCGAACCAACCCCTAAGACACCGGAGCCCCGCCCGAAGGAGGCGGCGGTCCGCCCGCCCCCCGCGCCGCCGAAACCGGCCGCCGGGGCCGAACCGGTTGTCGCCGCCAAGGCCGCGGGACCGCGGCCGGCAGCCGAACCAAAGGCCCTGACACAGGCGCCAGAGGGACCCAAGGCAAACGATGCGCCGAGGAAGCCCGAGCCCACAGCGGCGCCGAAGCCGTCAGCACCGGAGACGCCTGCTGCTCCGACCGCGAAAACCGCGACACCGCCTGCCCCGCCAACGAAGGCCGCCTCGGCCTCACCACCGCCTGCCGTCCCCCCACCGGCTACCCCAGCACCCCTCGCGGCACCCCGCGTGCCGGTCCATGCCGACCCGCCCGCGCCGACCTCGACGCCAGGCCCCTCGGCGGACCCGCCGGAGCCCGAGCCGCGCGGCCCCCTCGCACTCGTCGCCCGCCGCGTGCCCGCGCCGCCCAATACCGACTCCCCGGCGATCATGCTGCCCTTCGCCGAGAACATCGGCGCCGCCCTGTTCCAGCGCGAAACCGCGACCCTGGCCGTGTTCGCCGAACGCCGTCCGATCGACCTGACCCACCTGCGGGATGATCCGGTGTTTTCCTCGGCCACCGTCCATCTGCTGTCGAACGCCACACTGCTGCGCCTGCCCGTCCCCGATGGGCGGTCTGTCAGCATCGCGCCCTCACCGCAGGGGTGGCGCGTCGTCGTCTCCCCAACCGCCGCGCCGCGCCAGGCCATCATGCCCGCCTTCGCGGACGGCCGCGTCACCTTCAAGACCCCCGGGGCCGCCAACGTCGTCACCCTGCGCGATCCCGACAGCGGCGCCACCCTGCTGGTCGGCACCGTCGCCCGTGCCGGGGAAGCCGTGACCACCGAACGCCACACCGTCGAGTTCAACCTGCCCGTCACCCTGCGCGGCATCCTGGTGGAGCCTCTGTCCGACGCCGTGTCCCTCCGCGTCGTGCCGAACGGTTTCGTCCTGTCCGGTCCGGCCGAGGGGCTGGCCCTCAGCCCCCCTGCCACCATGACAAACACCATGCTCGCGGCCGCTCGGCTCACCCGCCGCTTCCGCCTGCCCGCCATGCCCATCGAAGGCCTGGCGCAACGGGTGCTCGCCCATGTGCGGGAAGCCGCCTCGATGCCCCCGCTGGCGCGCGGCCCGGCCCGGAAGGTCGCCGCCGAAACCATGGTGGCCCTGGGCATGGCGGCCGAGGCCGATGCGCTGCTGCGGGTCATCTCCGAACAGGACCCGAAGGAAGCCGCGTCGCCCGATACGGTCATGCTGAAGGCCATCGCCGCCCTGCTGGCTGGCCGGCCGAACGAAGCCCGGGCCCTGGCCGATCCGCGCTTCGGCGGCACGGATGAGGACGCGCTGTGGCGGGCGGTCCTGCTGGCCACACGTCAGGAAGGCTCCCCGGAGGCCGCGCAGTTGTTCGCGAGTACCGCCCCGCTGATCCTGCTGTATCCGCCGATGCTGCGCGACCGCCTGCTGCCGCTGGCCTTGGAGACGATGGTCCTGGGCGGCAGCCGCGCCGCGGCCGAGGAAATCCTGGCCGAACGCCCCAGCGATCCCCTGCTGCGGCTGCCCGACGCATTGGCGAAGCAGGCGCGGGGCGATGCCGATGGCGCGTTGAAACTGTTCGATGAAATCGCGCAAGGCCGGGACCAGTTGGCCCGCGCCAAGGCCGCCGTTCGCGCGGTTGAGCTGCGCCTCGCCAAGGGCCTGATCGAGCCTGCCGCCGCGGCCGACGCGCTGGATCGGCTGCTGTACGCTTGGCGTGGGGACTGGCGTGACCTGATGCTGCGGCGCCGGATCGCCGAACTGCGCCAGCAATCCGGCGGATGGCGGGCGGCGCTGTCGATCCTGCGCGACGCGCGTGGTGTGTTCCCGACCTATGGCGACCATATCAAGGCCTGGCAGCAGGCGGCCTTCGCCGATCTGGTCGTTGGCAATGATGTGGATAAGCTCGATCCGCTGGAACTGATCGGGCTGGTGGAGGAAAACACCGACCTGCTGCCCGCGAATGAGCAGGGGGACCGGCTGCGTGATCGCCTTGCCGACCGTCTGCTGGCACTCGACCTGCCACGCCGAGCGGATGTGGTTCTGACGAGGCTGATGCAGACGGCGCCGACGGAGATGGGGCGAGTGGCGTTCGGCACCCGACTCGCGCGGATGCGCCTGAACGAAGGGGATGCCGAGGGGGCGCTGGCCGCGCTTGGGCAATCCTCGAACCCCGACCTGCCGCCTGAACTGAAGGAGCAGCGGTTGTTGATCTCGGCTTCCTCGCTTGGGCGGATGGGCAATGTGAACGGGGCGCTGAACGCGCTGAACGGCCTGGACAGTCTGGCAGCCGACGAAACCCGGGCGATGGTGCTGGAGCAGGCGCGGGACTGGGCCGGTGCGAAGCGGGCGCTGGGCACGCTGGTGCGGCGGACGGTTCCCGAAAGCGGCGAACTGGATGGCGCCCAGCAGCGGGCCCTGCTGCGATACGCGACCGCGGCGGCCCGGGCGGGGGATGAGGCGACCCTCTCCACCCTCCGCGAAAAGGAATCGACCCGCATGGGCGAAGGGCCGCTGGGCGACATGTTTCGCCTGCTGACCGCCGACCCGGTGCGCGCCGTGGCGGACCTGGGTCGAGCGAAGCAGGAGATCGGGCTGGTGCGCGGGGTACCGGCCGGATTGAAGGCCCTTGATGCTGGCGCAAGGCAGCCCTGACGAAAATATGCCGTCAGGATCACGAATCCTCTTGCGTCCCACTCAGCTTTTCATCATGTTCCGCCGCCTTGGCCCCAGGGGACACCAACCCGACGGAGGGGGCTCCGTCGGCGCGTACTGTCCAACAGGCCGTCTACTGGTAGGAAGGAGTACGCGGTGAACGCACTCAGCCCGCTGGGGATGGTCTCGGAACTCCCGAGCAGCAACCAGACAACGACCAACGCACTGCCGGGTGGCGAGGCGGATGAACAGAAGGACTACTTCGTCGAAAAGGACGGGGTGAAGTTCGCTGGCACTCATCTGCTGATCGACCTATGGGGCGCATCCAACCTGGCGGACCCGGAGCATGTCGATCGCGCCCTGCGCGACGCGGCCGAGGCTGCGGGCGCCACGATCCTGCACGGGCATTTCCACCACTTCTCGCCCAATGGCGGGGTCAGTGGCGTGCTGGTGCTGGCCGAGAGCCATATCTCGATCCACACGTGGCCGGAACGGAACTTCGCGGCGATCGACATCTTCATGTGCGGGGCCTGCAATCCGTACCTGGGCATGCCGGCGTTGAAGGCCGCGTTCCAGCCGACGTCGATCAACCTGGGTGAGCAGCGCCGCGGCCTGATCGCCTGATCCATATTGTCGATGCAACGACGCGCGGCCCGGGCGGAGACGTCCGGGCCGCGTTGATGTATGGGAACCGCAATGACCACCGATAGTTGGATCAACGAGTCGCTGTACGCCGAATGGGGCCAGCGCTTCCTGGTGAAACGCGAACTCGCGCGCGTCAAAAGCGACTTCCAGGACATCGTGATCTTCGAAAGCTTCACGCATGGCCGCGTGATGGTGCTGGACGGCGTCATCCAGATCACGGAAGGCGATGAATTCGTCTACCAGGAAATGCTGACCCACGTGCCTCTGCTGGCGCATGGTGCGGCCGAGAACGTGCTGATCATCGGCGCCGGCGATGGTGGCGTGTTGCGCCGTGTATTGATGCACAAGGGCGTCAAGCGCGCCGTGATGGTCGAGATCGACGGCGAAGTGATCCGCCTGTGCAAGGAATTCCTGCCCAAGATCGCCGGCGATGCGTGGAACGATCCGCGCGCCGACGTGATCGTGGGTGACGGCATCGACTATGTGAAGCGCGCGCCGGATGCGACGTTCGACGCGATCATCGTTGACTCGACCGATCCGATCGGTGTCGGTGAAGTATTGTTTACCGATGAGTTCTATCGGAATTGCGCCCGTATCCTGACGCCGCGCGGCCTGGTGGTGAACCAGTGCGGCGTGCCGTTCATGCAGGCGGATGAGCTGCGCGACACCAGCATCCGCCGGCGGAATTTCTTCCCCCATGTCAGCGCCTATGTCGCCGCGGTGCCGACCTATGTCGGTGGCTTCATGACGCTGGGCTGGGCGGCCAAGGATGCCGGCCTGACCTCGGTCCCGGCCGAGACCATCCGCGCGCGGGCCGAAGCGGATGGGATTTTGGGTGCGACCCAGTACTGGACCCCGGAAATCCACGTCTCCGCCTTCCACCTTCCCCCCTACATCGCTCGGCATTTGCCCGACTAGAGCATGATCGCGCTGAGCGGAATCGTAACAGCGCGTGAATCATGCGACCAAACAAAAGGCTAGAGCGCGCTGACCGTCTACGGTCAGCCTGAAGGCGCTCTAGGCAGCCCGTTGCCCCGGACACGGGTCGTCTTTACGGTTCGCCTCCCGCTCCAAGGAGGCAGCCCGTGTCCGAAACGCTGAAGGTCGATCGCAACGGCCCGGTGATGGAAATCACCTTCAACCGCCCCGAAAAGAAAAATGCCCTGACCCGCGACATGTACAGCGGCGTCGTGGCGGCGTTCGAGGAAGCGGAGGCCGATCCGACCGTCCGGGTTTTGCTGCTGACCGGGGCCGGCGATACCTTCACGTCCGGCAATGACATCAAGGACTTCCAGGCACGCGCGGCGGGGAATGAGAAGCGGGATGGCTCCCCCTTCCTGACCGCGCTGTCGACCTTGCGGAAGCCTCTGGTCGGCGCAGTGAATGGCGCGGCGATCGGGGTGGGCACCACGATGCTGGCCCATTGCGATCTGATCATCGCGGCGCGATCAGCGCGCTTCATCATGCCGTTCACCAGCCTGGGCCTGGTGCCGGAAGCCGGGAGTTCCCTGCTGTTCCCTCGCCTGGTCGGGCTGCAGCGGGCGAACGCGCTGCTGCTGCTGGGGGAACCTCTGGACGCGGCGACGGCGTTGGAGTGGGGGTTCGTCAACCAGGTAGTTGATGACGTGGCCCTGATGGACACGGCCCGCGCGCTGGCGCAGCGGCTCGCCAGGTTGCCGCCGCAGGCCGTCCGGCTGACCAAGCAGTTGATCAAGCAGGGTTCCCAAGACCTGACGGATCGGATCGCCGAGGAACTGGTGATCTTCAAGGACCGCGTGAAGTCGCCCGAGGCCGGCGAAGCCTTCGCGGCGTTTGTCGAAAAGCGGAAGCCTGATTTCTCCCGCTTCGAGTAGGGCGGGCGGTTGCCCTCTCCCCGAGATGGGGAGAGGGCCGATGGCGCGTCAGCCCTTGGGCTTCACCGACGGGGTGAAGAACGGCGCGGGCGTCATCAGGTTGTTGCGCTGGGCGAGCAGGTAGCCGGCCTCGGCGTTCATCTTCAGGTAGGCCTGCCATTCCGGATCGGCCTGCATCGCGGCGCGCTTGGCGGAGCGGTCGGCGGCGTCCTTGTAGATCCAGCCATGGACGAAGGTGTTGATTTCGCCGGATTCCGTGATCAGGTAGATCAGCGGCTCGCCGAGATGGCGCTTCTGCGCGGCCATGCCGTGCTTTTCGTACAAGGCCATCTGAAGGCCCATGGTGCCGGGCTTGAGGGTGTAGGTGCGAAGGTCGATCAGCATGACGGATCCTGTCCCGAGAGCAACGCCGCGGGAATGCGGCTGACGCAGCTAGAGCGGTTTCCGTCCTGCTGTAAACCGGCCGGGTGTCAGGTCAAGTGGCGGACGATCACCTGGGCCAGGGCCTCGCAACCCGCCTGGTCGTCGGCGTCGAAGCGGTTCAGCTCCGGGCTGTCCAGGTCGAGTACGCCGATCAGCCGGTCACCGACCAGCAGCGGTACGACCAGTTCCGAGCGGGAGGCGCTGTCGCAGGCGATATGGCCTGGGAAAGCCTCCACATCCGGGACCAGCATGGTCTGGCGCTGGCTGGCCGCGGCTCCGCAGACGCCTTTTCCCATGGGAATCCGGACGCAGGCCGGCCGTCCCTGGAAGGGGCCGAGCACGAGCTCTCCGTCGCGGAGGAAATAGAAGCCAGCCCAGTTGAGGGCCGGCAGGCTGTGATAGATCGCCGCCGCCGCGTTGGCGGCATTGGCGGTTGGGTCGCGTTCACCGGTCAGAAGTGCGTCGAGTTCCTGGATCAGGTCGCGATAAAGGGCCGGCTTGCCCGTGGCAGAGGCCGAACCAGTCCAGGGCGCCGGTCGAGTGACGTCATGCATGATTGTTCCGCTCCGTCCCGGCCAGGCGGCTTGGTCTTGCTCGGTTGGTGTTGATGTTGCCTAGCGGGCGGCGCGTGCTCCGCCCCGCGCGGTCTTGGCCTTTGCCGTCCCGCCGTCGGAAGCGGTTGCCGCGGAACGCAGGATGCTTTTGATTTCGCGGAAGAAAGCCGAACCGGTGGGGGTGCGCTGCACCAGTACGCTGCGGCGATCCTGCGGGTCGGTCTTGCGGCGCACGAGTTCGAATTCGGCCAACCGGTCCAGCGCGCGGGAGATCGCGGGCTTGGAGATATCGAGTGCTTCGGCCAGTCCGCGAACGGTCTGTGCCTCATTCTCCAGGTAGCAGATCAGGAACACGCCGAATTGTCGCGCCGACAGATCATGTCCGTCACGCCGCACGAGTTCCACGATTGTCCGACGCAGTACGCCGGCGAGCCCTTCCCCATCTTCGTTCGTTGCCATCTCATCCTACCTTTCTGGCGTCCGGTCCCGGCCGGCCG
>CANJSR010000175.1 GCA_947476855.1 Acetobacteraceae bacterium | reverse complement strand
TGACGATCGAGCCGGGCTACGGACCCGATATCCTGTCGGGGCTGGAGGCGCTGGGGCACAATCTGAACCGCGTCGGGCCGCTGGAAGGCCCGTGCAGCGTGCAGGCGATCCGGATCACCGATGATGGCGTGCGGATGGTCGGTTCCGACCCCAGGCGGGATGGCTGGGCCGGGGCGTTCTGAGCGGGGTGCCTCGCTTCATTTGGGGTTCCGCCTGGACCCTGCTGGTTCTGACCAACCTGTTCTGGTCGTTGAATATCGTCATCGGGCGCGGCGTCGCGGGCACCGTGCCGCCCGTCGCGCTCGCGTGGTGGCGCTGGACCGGGGCCTTCGCGATCGCGCTGTGCTTCGCCTGGCCGCGGCTGCGGCGCGACCTGCCGGTGATGCTCCGGTCCTGGCCGATGATGCTGGTGCTGGGGGCGACCGGCATCGCCTGCTACAACACGATGGCCTATATCGCGCTGAACCTGACCACGGCGCTGAACGTCCTGCTGCTGCAATCAGCGCAGCCGCTGTTCATCGTGCTGTGGGTGTTCGTGCTGTTCCGGGAGCATGTGTCGGCCCGCCAATGGGCCGGGATCGGGCTGTCGATGGCCGGCGTGGCGGCGATCGCCGCGCGTGGATCGCTGGAGACGCTGCTGCAATTCCGGCTGAACGCCGGCGACCTCTGGGTGATCGCGGCGATGGCGATCTATGGGATCTACACCGCGCTGCTGCGCCGGCGGCCGGCGGTCCATCCGCTGAGCTTCCTGACCGCGGCGATGGGGATCGGGTCGGTGATGATCCTGCCCTTCATGCTGTGGGAAGCGGCCGAGGGCGCGCGCATCACCGGCGGATGGCCGTCCTTCGCGGCGATTGCCTATACGGCGGTGTTCCCCTCGCTGCTGGCCTATCTGTGCTTCAACCGCGGGGTGGAACTGATCGGCGCGCCCCTGGCGGGACAGTCGGTTCACCTGCTGCCGATGATGGGCAGCGTCCTGGCGGTGGTGTTCCTGGGTGAGGCGTTCGAACTGTTCCACGCGGCGGGAATCGTGCTGATCATGGGGGGTATCACGCTGGCGTCGTGGCGCGGGCGGCGGTAGCGCTGGGGTTTCACCCCAGACCCCGACCAGGGGCTTTGCCCCTGGACCCCACCAAAGGGCATAGCCCTTTGGAAACCAATTCGTTGGGGGGAATACGGGAGGGGCCAACCGTGCCCCATCAAGGTCCGTGTAGGCCCCTCCTGAATTCCCCCCAAAGTCCCGGTTCCAAGGGCTCCGCCCTTGGCGGGGGTCTCGGGGGCAGAGCCCTCGAGCGGGGTTTGGGGCGGAGCCCCAACGCCACCCTCCGTCCCTCAATGCCCCGCGTTGCTGCCTGAGAAGTCCGGCGCCGGCAGGCCGGACTGGGTCAGTTGTCCGACCAGCGCCGCCTTCAGCCGGTCCAGGCCCGCCTCCGACACGGCTTCTGCCCGCGCCACGAGCACCGCCTGGGTGTTGGAGGCGCGGAGCAGCCACCAGCCATCCGCCGTGTTCACCCGCACGCCGTCGATCGCGTTCACGTCCGCGCCAGCGGCCTTCAGGCGGGCGGCGACTTCCTCGATCACCGCGAATTTGCGGGTGTCGTCGCAGTCGAAGCGGACTTCCGGCGTGTTGATCACCTGGGGCAGCGCCTCGCGCACCGCGGACAGTTTCCCCGGCATGCGCGCCAGGATCCCCAGCGTGCGGACCGCCGCGTAGAGCGCGTCGTCGAAGCCGTACCATTTATCCGCGAAGAAGATGTGGCCCGACATCTCGCCGGCCAGCGGGCAACCGGTCTCGGCCATGCGGGCCTTGATCAGGGAGTGTCCGGTCTTCCACATCTCCGGCTTGCCGCCGGCCTTGGCGACCTCGTCAAACAGGACCTGGCTGGCCTTGACGTCGGCGATGATGGTCGAACCAGGCCGCTGCTTCAGCACGTCGCGGGCGAGCACGATCAGCAACTGGTCGCCGAACAGGATCGCGCCACTGTCATCGACCAGACCGATGCGGTCGGCGTCGCCGTCGAAGGCGATGCCGATATCGGCCTTGCGGGCCGCGACCTCATGGATCAGTTCCTGCAGGTTCGCGGGCACGGTCGGGTCGGGGTGGTGCGCCGGGAAGGTGCCGTCGATCGTGCCGTTCAGCACGGTGTGTTCGCCTGGCAGGCGCTTGACCAGGCGCATTAGCACGTCGCCGGCCGATCCGTTGCCGTTGTCCCAGACGACCTTCAACGCGCGGGTGCCGCCATCCCAGTCCTGCACCAGCCGGTCCAGATAGGCGTCCGACACGTCCAGGGTCCGGTTGGATGCACTGCTCGCGGGCACCACGGCACCCGTCGCGGCCATCTTCCCCAGGTTCTGGATCTGCTGGCCGAAGAAGGGCTTCCCCGCCAGCGTCATCTTGAAGCCGTTATAGTCCGGCGGGTTGTGGCTGCCGGTGACCATGATGGCCCCGCCGGTCCCCAGCGTCGCCGCCGCGTAGTACAGCATGGGCGTCGGGCCACGCCCGATCCGGATCGCCTCGATCCCGCTTTCCGCCAGGCCGGCGACCAGAGCCTGCTCCATCGCCGGGCTCGACAGCCGCCCGTCATAGCCGACCGCGACCGCGGTGCCGCCCTTGCCCGCGACGATCGAGCCGAAGCAGCGGCCGATGGCGAAGGCATCGGCCTCATGCAGGGTGGTGCCGACGATGCCGCGAATGTCGTATTCGCGCAGGACGGTGGGATTGAAGCTGTGGGAGAAGGGCATCGGGCGGTTCACTCGTCCTGTCAGATGTAGTTGCGCAGGAAGCCGCGCACGGCCTCCGCGAGATCGGGGCGTTTCAGGGCAAAGGCGATCTGCGCTTCCAGGAAGCCGGTCTTGTCGCCGCAGTCGAAGCGGCGGCCTTCATAGCGCAGGCCGTGGAAGGGCTGGTTGCCGATCAGCCGAGCCATCCCGTCGGTCAGTTGAACTTCGTTGCCGGCGCCGCGTTCCATCCGCGCCAGGTGGCCGATCACTTCCGGCATCAGCACATAGCGGCCGATGATCGACAGGTTGGACGGGGCGTGTTCCGGCGCGGGCTTCTCGACCAGGCCTTTCACCTCCACCAGGCGGCCATCATCGGCGCCGATGTCGAGGATGCCATAGCGGTTGGTGTGCTCCCGCGGGACCTCGGTCACCGCGACGACATTGCCGCCGGTTTCGCGATAGGCCTGGGCAAGCTGCGCGAGGCAGGGGGTTTCCGACAGCACCAGGTCATCGGGCAGCAGGATCGCGAAGGGGTCGTCGCCGATGAAGGCCCGCGCGCACCAGATCGCGTGTCCGAGGCCCAGCGGCACCTGCTGGCGGACCGTGACCATGGAGCCCGGTTCGACCCGCGTCGCCTTCAATTGCTCCAGCGCATCGATCTTGTTGCGCTCCCGCAGGGTCGCCTCCAGCTCGAACGCCACGTCGAAGTGTTCCACCAGTGCGGTCTTGCCGCGGCCGGTCACCATGCAGAACTGCTCGATCCCGGCGGCCCGCGCCTCCTCGATCGCGTATTGGATCAAAGGTTTGTCGACGACGGGCAGCATTTCCTTCGCCATCGCCTTGGTGGCGGGCAGGAAGCGCGTGCCCAGGCCGGCGACGGGCAGGACGGCCTTGCGCAATGGTTTTGTCACGAAAACGCTCCGGACTCGGATGCCAACTGGGGTGCCATCATCCTGCGGGGGAGCAATGGCGATTTCGTGGCACGCATTCAACCTTTTCTGGACCCGCCCAGCAGCACGTCCCGCGCCTGGTTCACCCGCGATGCCAGCCAGTCAGACCCGCCGCCATCCGGATGTGCCCCGCGCATCAGCCGCCGATGCGCGGCACGGATTTCCTGCTCGCTCGCGCCGGGTTGCAGGCCCAGGACGGCATAGGCTTCCTCCCGCGTCATCGCCGCGTTCGGCCGAGCGCCGGGGGCGCTGAAGGGGGAGGGGCCCAGACGCCCGGTCTTCCAGCGCTGCCACAGCAGGGGGCCGAACAGCAGAAGCCCGGTCAGCGCCATTCCGCCCCGCCCGGTCAGCAACAGCAGCAGGGCCAGCGACAGCCCGCCCAGCGCCGCGACCCAGGCCCCGAGGGATTTCAGGTCCTTGACCGACGCACGCTCAAACGCCCGCATGCCCCATAGCAGGGTCATCAGGATCAGGCCGCCAATCACGAACCACAGAAGGAGCATCACTGGCGCAGACTACCACAGTGGCGCGAATTCCACCTCATGCGGTGGACCGGGTGCGAACATCCAGACCGGCTTTCCCGTCGCCGGCAGGGCGACCAGGGAGGAGCATACGGTGGCGAACATGCCGCGCGGGGAGACGTTCAACTGCTCCCCCGAGTCCCCGGCGCGATCGGCGATCAGCCGCGGCCAGTCGCCCCAGTCGTCCGGTCCGGGCGCACGGGCGGCGGTGAAGCGGGGCAGATGGCGGGCGACGCGAGGGCTGTCCATGTCGTTGGGATCATGCGCGGTGACCATCGCGTAGCCGGTCGGCAAGGGCTGCGCCGTCGGGTGCCCATGCCCGACCCCGCGCACGAAGACGCCGCCGGTTCGATCCGCCAGCACCATGTTGAAGCCGCGCCATTCGCCGGCATCGAGGGCGGTCAGCGCCGCGGCGGCCCGTTCGGCGGTGTCGTGTTTCAGCGCCAGCAGCGGCAGTTCGCCCCGGCTGCGCTTGCCGGCCGCGGGGCCCAGGCTGCCCGGCCGGTTCAGCACCGCGGCCACCACGCCATGCCGGTTCATCCCCATCCAGGTTCCCCCGGCGGTGCGGTCCCGCCCGGCGATCAGGCCCGGATGATCGGGCCAATAGGGCGCGGGCATGTCCCAGGCGCGGTCGACCATCTCATCCCGGTTGGCGGCGATGACGACGGGCCAGGCGTGGCCGGGCCGGTGCAGGGTGATCACGGTACACATGGGCACCAGGGTTAGCGCCGCCGCCGCGCGGTGTCACGGGGCGGAAACGGGCTGGCACCTTCCCGATTGCCGACCCCGCCCCGGATCGGCAGTATCGCGCACGAATCCGATCCGTCATGTTCCATACCCCGGCGATCCCCCGCCTCGCGGAGTTCCCAATGCCAGCCCGCCTATCATCCGTGCCCCGCTTGGCCCTGTTCGCCCTTCTGCTGCCCATCCTCGCCGCCTGCGGCCCGCGCACCAACGAATTCGCGCCGGCCTGCCCCAACCCGACCTTCTTGCGCGATCTGTCCGACCTTGTGCGCTATCGCCCCGGTTCGGGCGGGCGGGATGTCACCGACCTGATCGTCCGCGCGCGCCTTGCCGCGCTGAACGGCAAGTGTTCCGACCTGACGGCATCGGTCCTGGAAACCCAGATCCAGGTGACCCTGGAACTGTTCCGCGGCCCCGGCCTGGTCGGCAACAAGATCGAGGTGCCGATCTTCCTCGCCGTCGTCGAGAACGGAGAGATCGTGAACAAGCAGATATTCCCTGTGATCTTCGAGTTCCCCTCGAACCTCGACCGCGCCACGATCACCACGCCGCCAGTCGCCCTGGGCCTGCCCGTCAGCCCCGAGAAATCGGGTGCCGCCTATGGCATCATCGTGGGCTTCCAGCTTACGCCCGAGGAGCTTGCCGTGAACCGCCGGCGTGGGTTTTGACGCGCCATCGTTTTAATCGCCTCCCCGTCCGTGCGCGGACATTGTCGCAGCGGCCAAAAGGACCGATATTGACGTCCCATGAGTGATACGCCCCCCAAGGGTCGCCCCAACCAGGGAAGACGTCGAGGCATGAAAAACGAGGACTGGGAGATCCCCCCCAATCTGCGGCCAGACCCCGACGACTATTCGTTCGACCTGGATCGAGCGCTGAACGCGGTTGTCGGCCTCAAGACCTACATCCCTGCCGACGCCTTCACCGCCAATACGCTCGGCACCGAGCGTGCCGGCAGCGCAGTGATGATCCGCGAGTCCGGCCTGTTCGCCACCATTGGCTATCTGGTGACCGAGGCCGAGACGATCTGGATCACCACCAATGACGGCCAGGCGATCCCCGGCCACGCGCTGGCGGTGGACCAGGAAACAGGCTTCGGCCTGGTGCAGGCGTTGGGCAAGGTGAACCTGCCGCATCTGGAGATTGGTGACTCCGACCGGCTGAAGGTGGGCGACCAGGTGGTCTTCGCCGCCGGCGGCGGGCGGCACCACGCGGTGGAAACCCGGATCGTCGGCCGGCAGGAATTCGCCGGCTATTGGGAGTACGGGCTGGACGACGCGATGTTCACCGCCCCCGCACACCCGTTCTGGGGCGGCTGCGGCATGATCGGCACCGACGGCAAGCTGATGGGGATCGGTTCGCTGATCCTGCAGCAGGGCGACGGGCGCGGGCGGCGGCTGGATATGAACATGGTCGTGCCGATCGGGCACCTCGCGCCGATCCTGAAGGACCTGCTGAGCTATGGCCGCGTCAACCGGCCCGCGCGCCCCTGGCTGGGGATGTACGCGACCGAGGCCGATGACTCGATCGTGGTCGGCGGGCTGGCCAGCGGCGGTCCGGCCGAACAGGCGGGCGTGCGCGTGGGCGACAAGATCGTCAGCGTGAACGACGACGATGTCCCCGACCTGATCGGCCTGTGGCGCCGCGTCTGGTCCTCCGGCAGCGCCGGGGCCGAAGTGAAGCTGCATCTGCAACGCGAGGGGCAGGACCGGAAGATCAGCGTGCGCTCGCAGGCGCGGACGAACTTCCTCAAGGGTCCGAAGCTGCATTGAGGACGCGGGAGGGCAAGGCCCCTCCCGTCCCCCACCGGCCTCGCCTCAACGATATCCCCGGCTTTACCTGACGTCATCCCCGGCCTTGTGCCGGGGACCATCCGCGGCACAGGGTCGGGGATAACCCCCCGGCAACGATCACCGTATTCGGCCGATAACCACCCAAGTCGTTACGGTCCGAGGCGCGCCCGCCGCAGTATTTCCAAAATCCAGAACCCCCGCGTCCGCCTCCCTCCATTGTATTCGCGAACGCGAATGACGGCACTTGTTCTTGATCCGCGCCGGCAGGTTCTTGACCCATGTCGGTCCTATCCCTTAAGGCCGGCCTTTCAACCTGCTCCCGGAGTCCCCCATGCGCCGTTTTTCATATTTTCTGGCGTTCATCATGCTGGGACTGGGACTGGCCGTCGCCGCGCCGCCCGCCGCCGCCGCGGAAACCATGACCTGGACAATGCGCAGCTCCTACGACTCCCGCGTCCAGGTCGAATTCTATTCGCATGAACGGAAAGCGGCCTGGCCTGGCAACGGCAGGGCCTATCCTCTGAACGACTCCAAGCCCCACGTCTTCAAGCTGAACTGCCAGCGTGGGGAGAAGATCTGCTACGGCGCCTGGCCGACCGCTGGCGGCTCAACCTATTGGGGAGTCGGCGCCAAGGACAAGCACACCTGCAAGACCTGCTGCGCGGTCTGCGGCCTGGACAATCCGACCAAGACCCTTTCGGACTGACCCGCTGACATTCCGCTGCCGCGTGGATTGCTCTAAGGATGGCCGACCAACTTCCATCCCAGGGGATCAGGGTACCATGGCAAACCTGAGAGGCGCGATCGTCCCGGTCACGCCGTTCCAGCAGAACTGCGCCATCCTCTGGGATGACGCGACCAAGCGCGGCCTGGTCATCGATCCAGGCGGTGATGTGGAAAAACTCCTCGGCGCCATCGACCAGCTTGGCGTGACGGTCGAGCGTGTGCTGCTGACCCACGGCCATCTCGACCACGCCGGCGGCACCGCGGGCCTGGTCGCCGGCCTGCGCGCCAAGGGCCTGGTCGTGCCGATCGACGGTCCCGACCGGCGTGATGAGTTCCTGCTGGGCGCCATCGCCGAACAGGCCGCCAAGTACGGGTTTGAAGCCGAGAACGTCATCCCCGACCGCTGGCTGGTGGAAGGCGACACAATCGAACTGCTGGACCACCGGTTCGAGGTGCTGCATTGCCCCGGCCACACGCCCGGCCATGTCGTGTTCGTCAACCACGAGGCCCGTTTCGCCGTGCTGGGCGATGTGCTGTTCCAGGGCTCGGTTGGCCGCACTGACTTCCCCTATGGCAGCCACGACGACCTGATCACCGCGATCAAGACCAAGCTGCTGCCTCTGGGCGATGATTTCGCGTTCCTGTGCGGCCATGGCCCCGGCTCGACGATCGGGGATGAGCGGCGGTCGAACCCGTTCCTGCGGTGAGGCCAGCCGAACTTCCCCTGGTGATGAACGACGGGGGTGGGTCCTTCATCGATCGCCTCCGTCGCTTCTCCCTCAACGGCGCGGCGACGATCGAGACCGAGGACGCCGGCCTACGCTATTTCGTGAATGAATTCTGGACCGCCGGTCAGCGCCAGGGCCATTCCATCCACGAAATCAGCTACCGCGCCTGCTTCAAGGCGCAACTGCCCGGGTTCCTGATCGACCGCCTGACCCGGCCGGGAGACTGCGTGCTCGATCCCTTCGCCGGCCGAGGCACCACCCCGGTGCAGGCCGCGCTGATGGGGCGGCGGCCGATCGCCAATGACGTCAATCCGCTCAGCGCCATGCTGATCCGCCCGCGGCTTGCCCCGCCCACGTTGGCCGCGATCGGGGAACGGCTGGCGGCGCTGGACCTGTCCGGCGCGCCGGTCGGCGAGGACGATCCGCTGCTGGCGTTCTACCATCCGGACACGCTGCGAGCGATCCACGCGCTCCGGTCCTATCTTCTGGACCGCGACGCCGCCGGGACGCTGGACGCGGTGGACGGCTGGATCAGGATGGTCGCGATCAACCGCCTGACCGGTCATTCGCCGGGGTTCTTCTCGGTCTATACGCTGCCACCAAACCAGGCGACCTCGGTGGAGCGGCAACGGAAGATCAACGCCAACCGCAACCAGACGCCGCCGCCGCGCGATGTCCGCGCGCTGATCCTACGGAAATCCCGTTCCCTGCTGGCCGACGGGACGCCTCCGCCAGCGCCGCCCGCCCTGCTGCTGACCGGACCCGCCGACCGGATGCCCGCGATCCCGGATGCCAGCGTCGACCTGCTGGTCACCTCCCCGCCCTTCCTCGATATCGTCGACTATGAAGGCGACAACTGGCTGCGCTGCTGGTTCGCCGGCATCGACCCCAAGGCGGTGCACATCGACATCCATCGCGGCATCCCGGCGTGGCAGGCCTTCGTGCGGGCCTGCTTCACCGAATTCGCCCGCGTCATGCGCCCCGGCGGCATGGTCGGGTTCGAAGTGGGAGAGGTGCGCGGCGGCTCGGTCCTGCTGGAACGCAACGTCGCCGCGGCGATCGAGGGGCTGCCCTTCGCCATCCAGGGCGTCATGGTGAACCAGCAGGCCTTCACCAAGACCGCCAATATCTGGCGCGT
>CANJSR010000174.1 GCA_947476855.1 Acetobacteraceae bacterium | reverse complement strand
GGTGGCGTAACCATGTCGGGCGCAACCGGAGATTCCACCGAACTCGCCGACGACTGGGGCACGGTGGAACGCTCGCTCGACCAGAGCGACATCGACAGCCTGTTCGGTGACGCCGCCCCGGCGGAGCATGACACGCAGAAGCGGCGCGGGCTGGAAGCCCTGATCGGCGACGTGGTGGTTGGCATCGACCGGATGCCGACGCTGAACATCATGATCGACCGGCTGGCGCAGTTCATGACCGTCGGCATGCGCGGCTTCACCGGCGACAACGCCGATGTCTCCATCGATCGCATCCAGGCCTGCCGGCTGAAGGACTTCCTCGACATCGTTTCCGTGCCCGCCATGATCGCGGTGCTGCGGATCGATCCCTGGGACGGCTACTGCCTGGCGGCGCTGGATCCGAAGCTGATCACCTCCGCCATGGATATCCTGCTGGGCGGGCGGCGCAACCGCGGCGCTCCGATCGAGGGCCGGCCCTATACGGCGATCGAGCGCACCTTCGTCGACCGCCTGGTCAACGACGTCATCGCGCGGGAGCTGAAGCAGGCGTTCGAGATGCTGGGCGATGTCAATTTCGTGCTGGAACGGTTCGAGACGAACCCGTCCTATGCCGCCGTCTCCAAGCTGTCGGCCGCGTCGCTGATGTTCCGTGCCGAGGTGGCGATGGAGCACCGCGGCGGGCACATCGATTTCCTGATTCCCTATTCCAGCTTCGACACGGTCCGCGACCAGTTGGTGGAGGAGTTCGTCGGCAAGAAGCACGGCGGCGACCCGATCTGGCGGTCTCATCTCGCGACCGTGCTGCCGCACGCGCAGGTCAACCTGCGGGCGGTGCTGGAAAAGCGGTCGATCTCGACCTCCGAGGTCACCGGCTGGAAGGTCGGGTCCCGCGTGCTGCTGGACCGGCGGCCCGAGCAGCCGATCGATGTCACCTGCAACGACCTGCTGGTGCTGCGCGCGATGGTCGCCGAACAGGACGGCCGGATTGCATTGCGCGTCGAAGAACGCCGCCTCGCTGACGACGCCCCCATCTGGGGCTGACACCCCCTGCTTCGGAGAATCCGAGGACTCACATGACGCAAGAACTGTGCACGATCATCACAACGGACCACCCCGCTCGGCATCGCCGGGCGCGGTCACTCGCGGCCGGCCTGGCGCTGGGGGCTTTGCTTGCCTCGGGCAGCGCCTGGGCAGCCGTGACCGTACCGGCCGCTCCGGCAGCACCGCCTGCCTCGGCGCCGTCCACCCCGCCGCCCGCAACCTCGGCCGCTGGTGCCCACGACGAACAGGGCGCGGACAGCCGAGCGATGGGGGAAATTGCGAGGAGGAGGGCCGCGCTGGATAAGAGGGAGCGTGACCTGGAACTCCGGGAAGCCCGCATCGCCGCCGCCGAAGCCATGGCCAGGCGGGAGATCGCGGCGCTGACGGAGCTGCGGGGTCAGGTTTCAAAGTTGATTACACATGAAACCGGCAAGGCTGATGCGGACCTGACTCTGCTCGCCACGCTGTATTCCAACATGAAGCCGGCACAGGCCGGGGCGATCATGTCGAAGCTGGACATACCCAAGGCGGCGGCGATCCTGCGGCGTCTGGACACGCGTATGGCTGGTCCGGTGCTGGCGTCGATCGATCCGGACATCGCCGCCAACATCTCCAAGGAACTCGAAAAGCAAGGCGCCGCCTTCCGCTAACCCTCCTCTCACCAAAAAGGGCTCGGCTTTCACAACCGGAACGAAGGTTGTGAAGGCCGAGCCCTTTTTGTTGGCGGTGGAGGGTCAGTGCGGTTGGGGGGCGGGGTTCTTGCCGGCGCGGGCCAGCACGACGCTGATCACCTTCGCGGCCATCTCGAAGTGTTCCGGCGGGATCACCTGCCCGACCTCCACCGACTTGTGCAGGGCGCGGGCGAGCGGCTTGTTCTCCAGCACCGGGACGTTGTTCTCCTCGGCGATGGCGCGGATGCGGAGCGCGATCAGGTCCGCGCCCTTGGCCACCACGATCGGCGCCGGATCGCGCCCGCGCTCATAGCGCAAGGCGATGGCAAGATGGGTCGGGTTCGTCACGACGACGGTGGCGCCTGGCACGTCCTGCATCATGCGGTTGCCGGCGCGCGACATCCTGATCCGGCGCTGGCGCATCTTCACATGCGGGTCACCATCGGTGGAGCGCATTTCGTCGCGCATTTCCTGGATGCTCATGCGGAGGCGCTTGCGATAGGACCAATGCTGGTAGGGCATGTCGATGCCGGCGATCACCGTCGCAACGATGGTGGCGACCATGAGCACCGCGACCAGCGCATCGCGCACATGGACCAGCAGGCTGGCCGGGTCAGATGAAACCAGGCCGACGGAGTCGCTGAACAACGGATACAGCACCGCCCAGCAGGTCAGGCCCATGGCGATCATCTTCGTCAGGCTCTTGGCAAACTCAAACATGGCCATGTGCCCGAACATGCGCGTGAAGCCCTTGCCCGGCGACAGGTGGGACCCTTTCGGCATGATCCGCTTGGTCGCGACGGTGATGGAGTTCTGCAGGACATAAGGCACCAGCGCGCCCATCACCGCCAGCACGAAGAACGGCACCAGCACGATGCCCATTGCGAGCATCGCGGATCGGGCCGCGGCTTGCAGGCCATCCCCGGTGGTGTCGGCGAAGGCCTCCGGCATGTCGATCAGCGGTAGCATCAGGTCGCCCATACCGCGCAGCATGTCGGGACCAAAAAGGACGATGCCGAGCAGGGACGCGAGGTAGACCCCCGCGGTCGAGCCTTCACGCGACACCGCGATATCGCCATCTTCCCGCGCCTGCCGCAGCCGCTGGTCGCTGGCGTCGAGTGTCTTTTCCTGGCCGTCAGCTTCGGACATGCGTTCCTCGGGACTAGTGCAGCAGGCCCATGATGTCCGGCCAATCGGCGAGACCCGGGTCCAGGATGCCCGGCATCGTCGCGGCGAGCAGATAGAGGCCGAGAACGACAAGGACGGGATTGGCGAGCATGAACAGCGGGATCGCCGGCAGCGCGCGGTTAATGACGGCCAGCGCGGCATTGAACAGCAGCGCGAGCAGCAGGAACGGCAGCGCGATCTGTGTGGCCAGGCGCAGTGCCTTCGCACCTGCCGCGACCACGACCTTGGCGCTGATGGCCGCGTTGGGAAACTGGGCCGGTGGCAGGAGGTCGTAGCTCTCGGCCAGTCCGCGCAGCATCATGTGGTGGCCGCCCGAGGCAAACAGGATCGCGATGACCCCTGCGTAGATCACGGCGCCGATCGTCGCCGACTGGTCCATGGAGACTCCGGCGGCGAAGATGTTGGTCATGCCGATGTTCATGCTGATGATCTGGCCGGCGGTGGTGACCGCTGAAATCAACGTCCGGCACAGGACGCCCAGCAGAAGGCCGTTCAGCGCCTCGGCCAGCGTGCCGATCAGGACACCGGCGGCGTTCGGAACGGCGTCCGGCAGGCCCGCGATGGTGGGTGTCAGCGCGGCACCGATGGCGAGGCCGGTCAGCACCCGGATGCGGACCGGGACCGCGGGTTCGCCAAATCCCGGCAGCAGCATCATTGCGGCGCTGACCCGGACGAAGACCAGCAGCACCTGGAACAGTTCAAGGGTGAACCAGCCGGACAGGGTCAACTGTGCCATGGGATCAAATCTGGTCGATGGTGCGGAGGCGGCTGTGCGGATGGATTTCGGCGTGCGACAGGATCGCGATCGTCGGATTGATCCGCTCCACCAGGGCACGAACGAAGGGACGGGCCTCGGCGCTTGTCAGGATGGTTGGCCATACGCCGCGTCCAGACGCAGCGGCCAGTTTCGCACGAGCGGCCTGAACGAATTCCTGCACCCGGGACGGCGCGAGCACGAAGCTGCGCTGGTCGCCATCGGCGATGATCGCCTCGTTGATCTCCCGCTCCCACTCCGGCGACAGCGGCATCACGGCGATGAAGCCATCGGGTCCGGTGACGGCCTTGCAGATTTGCAGGGCGAGGCGGGCGCGCACATGTTCCGTCATCAGGCGAACGTTGCGGGTGGTGCCGGCGGCCTCGTGCATCGCTTCCAGCACCAACGGCAGATGACGGATGGAGATCCGTTCCGCCAGCAGACCGGCCAGGACCTTCTGCACGATGCTCATGCTCACCAGGCCGGGGACCAGATCCTGAACCAGCTTCTGGTGTTCAGGCGCCAGACCGGTCAGCAGCTTCTGCGTGGCGGCGTAGGACATGAGCTGGCTCATGTTCGACTTCACCGTTTCCGACAGATGGGTTGTCAGGACGGTTTCAACCTCAACCACCGTCAGCCCCATGACCGCCGCTTCCTGGCGTTGGTTGGGTTCGATCCAGCGGGCGGGGATACGGAAGGACGGTTCGCGCGCATCCTCACCAGCGATGGTCAGCGGCTTTCCGTCGGGGGAGAAGGCCATGAGCTTGTGTGGCACCATGGTTTCACGTGCAACCTCGACACCCTGGATTTGCAGGGAGTATTCGCCCGGCGCCAGATCCATGTTGTCCTTGATCCGCACCGCCGGCAGCAGGAACCCGTAGTCCAGCGCGATGGAGCGGCGGAGCTTCCGGATCTTCTCGGTCACGCCGCCATTCGCGCCCGACGTCAGGGGCACGAGGCCCATGCCGAGCTCGATCCGGATATCGTCGATCCGCATCAGTTCGGCGATCGGCTCTTCCTTGTTGGCGGCGCCGGCGGCGGCGCTGCGGGTAGCGTCTTCCCCGGCATCGCGCTTGGTCTTGGCGGTGCGCGTCACCATCCAGGCGCCGCCGGCGGCGATGGCCGACAGCACGGCGAAGGGCAGGAAAGGCAGGCCCGGCAGCAGGGCGAACAGGCCGACCAGGCCGGCGGCGAGGAACAGCGGCTTGGCGTGCCCACCCAACTGCCCGATGAACGCCTGGTCGGTCGAGCCATGGACCGAGCCCTTGGAGACGAGCATGCCGGCGCCGAGGCTGACGATCAGCGCGGGGATCTGGCTGACGATGCCGTCGCCGATGGTCAGCGTGGTGTAGAGCGCCGCGGCCTCACCGATGCTCAGGCCGTGCCGCAGCGCGCCGATGACCATGCCGCCGACGCAGTTCACCAGCGTAATGATGATGGCCGCGATCGCGTCGCCGCGGACGAACTTGGACGCACCGTCCATCGCGCCGAAGAAGGAGCTTTCCTCCTCCAGTTCCTTGCGGCGGCGGCGGGCTTCGTCGTCGGTTATGGACCCAGCGCCGAGTTCCGCGTCGATCGCCATCTGCTTGCCTGGCATCGCATCGAGGCTGAACCGGGCCGCGACTTCCGCGATGCGGCCGGCACCCTTGGTGATGACCATGAAGTTGATGACGATCAGGATGGCGAACACGACCACGCCGATGACGAAGTCTCCACCGACGACGAAGGCGGAGAAGCCATGGATGACGGACCCGGCGGCGTCCAGACCCTGATGGCCGTGCGCGAGGATCAGGCGTGTAGTGGCCAGGTTCAGCGCGAGCCGCAGCAGCGTGGCGACCAGCAGAACGGTGGGGAAGCTGGAGAAGTCGAGCGGCTTTTCGATCCAGATCGCCACCATCAGGATCAGGACAGACAGGGTGATGGACGCGGACAGCCCGACATCGACGATCCAGGACGGCGTCGGCAGTACCAGCACCGCAACGAGCAGGATCAGCGCGGCGGCGAACATCATGTCCTGATGCCGCAGGCCGCGGTTCAGTCGGTCCATGAAACTGACCGGGCCGTTCAGTGATTTCAAGGTGCCTGACACGACGTCACATCCCCCGGGATTTCAGATGCCAACGACGATCTGAATGATCTGATCCATGAAGGCGCGCATGGCCGCGAAACCGAGTGGCAGGGAGAACATCGTCGCCAGCAGCGTGATGAAGATCTTGGGGATGTTGGAGAGCGTCATCTCCTGCACCTGCGTCAGCGCCTGCAGCACGCTGACGATCAGCCCGCTGACCAGGGCCGCGAGCAGCGCCGGGCCGGTGACGATCAGCACGGCGTAGAAACCGCCGCGCAGCACTTCGATGACGTCGCCCTCGTTCATGGTCGATCTTCCCGCCGCTGCCGTGCTTAAATGTTCATACGCATGACTTCGTTGTAGGCGCCAAGAACCTTGTCGCGCACCGCCACCACGGTCTGCATCGTCAGTTCGGCGCTGGAGAGGGTCTGCACCACGCTCTGCGTATCGGCGGTGCCAGCCAGGCCGTTGGCGGTCACCTGTTCGGCGCGGTGCATCGTGTCGAGCGCGCCGCGCGCGGCGTTGCCCAGCATGGAACCGAAGTCGGCGCCACCGGCGGCCGGGGCGCTGGTGCGCGACGTGCGGAAGGCCTCGGCGGCCTGGCCGACGGAGGAAATGGCGGTCAGTACGGTCATTGTTTCAAGCCCTCAGGATGTCGAGTGTCTTGTTGATCATGGTCCGCGCCTGGTTCATCACCGCGAGGTTCGCCTCGTAGGACCGTTGCGCTTCCCGCATGTCCGCGACCTCGATCAGCTCGGACACGTTGGGCAGGCTGACATAGCCGTCCTGGTTGGCGGCCGGATGCGACGGGTCGTGCGCCGACCGGAACGCCGATTGGTCGACCCCGATCCGACCAGGACGCACCAGCGCGGCGCCGGTGGAACGGTCGATGGTTTCCTCGAACGTCATGGTCTTGCGGCGATACGGGTCGCCACCGAGGACGGCGGCGGTGGAGTTCGCGTTGGCCAGATTCTCGGCGACAAGACGCAGGCGGGTCGACTGCGTGCGCATGGCCGACGCGGCGGTGGCCATCGCCTGGGCAAAAGGCCCCTGGCTGGAAATGGGGGAGAGCAGGCTCATCGATTACTTCCGATACTGAGCTTCATGATGGCAATGCTTTTCGCATAGGCGGAGGATGCCAGCGAAAACGCGTTCATGGTGTCCGCTGCCTTCACCATCTGCTCCTCCAGCGAGACCTTGTTGCCGGAGATGTCCTCGCTGTAGGCGCGGGCGGCCTTGCCGGACTTGGCGCCAGGCGCCCCGGAGGTCGGCAGATCGATATGGGAGGCGGAGGTGCGCGCCAGGGTCACGGGCCGAGCGGCGTCGGCCGTCGCCCTGTTGGTCAGGGCGCTGTCGAATGAGAACCGAGAGAGATCACGGGCCGCATAGTGCGGCGTATCCGCATTGGCGATATTGCGCGCGATCACCGCCTGCCGGTCGGACAGGTAGCGCAGACGGGAATCCGCCAGGCGGAAAAGGTCGATTCGATCCAGCATCTCGGTTCGCAGTTCTTGCGATGGGTGGCGTCTGCGAAACTCCATAATGCCAACCATTTTGCGCGTCCACACATTTTCGCATAAATTTTTCGGACCAGCCGGGGGACACCCAGCAGCCATCACCGCGAAATTGCTTGCCTGCGGCACACGGCATGGCTATTCACTCTGTTATGTTTTCGCAGAACGCGCCCCATCCGGCTGTCGGCCAGTTTCAGGACCTCGCAGCCCGCCTCCGTCGTGTCCCCCGCGTTGAACGCTGGGGCCACCTCGACTCCGCCCGCGGTGTCGCCCTCACCGTTTCCGGCTTTGGCCGCAATATCGGCGTGGGTGACCGAGTCCTTGTAGAAGGCGCACGCGGCACCTTGCCCGGAGAGGTCGTCGCCTTCGCGGGCGATCGCGTCACCGTAATGCCGGAAGGCCCGGCCGACGGACTAGCGGTGGGCGCGCGAGTCACCCTCGACCAATCCCCCGCCCTCTACCCCTGCGCCGCCTGGCTCGGCCGCGTCATCGACGGGCTGGGAGAACCGGTCGACGGCAAGGGACCTTTGCCCCAGGGCTCTGTCGCCATGCCGCTGCGCCGCGTCGCGCCCCCGGCCTTCAACCGCAAGCTGATCGGCAAAAGGCTCGAAACCGGCCTGCGCGCGCTGGATACCTTCGTCCCCCTCTGCCAGGGTCAGCGCATGGGCATTTTCGCAGCATCCGGCGTGGGCAAATCCACGCTGATGGGGATGCTCGCCCGCTTCGTCTCGGCTGATGTCATCGTCGTCGGCCTGATCGGCGAGCGCGGCCGCGAAGTGCGGGAATTCCTGGAAGCCACCCTGGGCGAGGCCGGACGTGCCCGCGCCGTGGTGGTCGTTGCCACCTCCGACCAGCCAGCCCTTGCCCGCAGACGAGCGGCGCAGGCGACTTTGACCGTGGCGGAGTGGTTTCGGGGGCAGGGCAAGCAGGTGCTTTGTCTTCTGGACAGCGTCACCCGCCTCGCCCACGCCCAGCGCGAAATCGGACTGGCGGCGGGCGAACCCGCGACGGCCCGTTCCTACACCCCATCGGTCTTCACCGAACTCCCCGCCCTGCTGGAACGCGCGGGCCCGGGGCCGGAGGGAGAGGGCGACATCACCGCCCTGTTCACGGTTCTTGTTGACGGCGACGATCACGACGAACCGGTCGCCGACGCCGTGCGCGGCATCCTGGACGGGCATCTCGTGCTGGACCGCAAGATCGGGGAGGCCGGGCGTTGGCCCGCGATCAACATCCTCCGTTCGGTCAGCCGATCCCTGCCACGTTGCCATTCGGCGGAGGAAAATGCGCTGCTGTCAGAGGCTCGGCGGGTGCTGGGCGCGTATGACAACATGGCGGAGATGATCCGCCTGGGCGTCTACCGCACCGGGTCCGACCCGATGGTCGATCGGGCGATCCACGCGCAGCCGGAGTTCGATCGCTTCCTGGGCCAGGACGTGGATGAACGGGCGGAAGCCGCGGACTCGTTCGCGAAGCTGGCGGAGGTTGTCGGGATCGGCCGCACCCCGCGGCGGCGCGCGACCGATCGGCGGGACGACTCAGCGCCAGGCGGTGCTCATGACGAGCGCCGCGCTGGATGAGCTGGAGAAGCTGTCGGACGAACCCGACGACAGGTTCAGGTTGACGATGCCGGTCGAGCGGTAGGTATCCAGCAGCGTCACCGCGGTGCTCTGCGTGTTGGTGTTCATCTCCGCCATCGTGATGAAGCGGGTCAGCATCTTCTCAAGTTTCGCAGGGTCCTTGAAATCCTCGAGCTTCATCTTCTTTGAAAGGGCGCTTGCCTGCTGGTCGACGTTCAGCATGGCGAAGCTGGTCGGCAGGCCGAGGACGGTCTGGATGACGTTGGCCAGCGGACGGTCGGCGATCACCGAGTACCAGTTCGTGACGTTGGGCAACTGCCTCTGGGCGTAGCGCGCCTGGCGCAGGGTGTTGGACGAGTTGCCGAGCACGACCTCGAACTGGGCTTCCAGGTATCTCTGTACGACCTGTTCGACGAAGGCCGGCTTGGTCACGGCGGGACCGCCGGTGACGGGTCCGGCCGGCGTGCCGGCGGCGACGTTGAAAGGGTCGGACACGACGGGCGTG
>CANJSR010000173.1 GCA_947476855.1 Acetobacteraceae bacterium | reverse complement strand
GGGACGCGCCGAACCTGCGGACCCCGAGAAACTGCGCCGCCCCATCATGGGCATTCCACTGGAATACCTGCTCTATGCCGGCGGCGTGGTGGGCGTCCTCGCCATCTGGCTCCTGATCCAGCGCCAGGAACTCGTCGGCGGCCTGCTCGGCCTGACGGGCGCGATCCTGGCGGGTTATCTCCTGTACATCGCCTGCACCGAACTGACCGCCGCCGAACGCAGCCGCATCATCGCCATCCTGATCCTGATGATGCTGTCGATCCTGTTCTGGGCGCTGTTCGAGCAGGCCGGCTCCTCCCTGAACATCTACGTCGACCGCAATGTCGACCGCCATATCCTGGGGTTCGAGGTCCCGGCCTCGGTCTTCCAGTCCCTGAACGCGATCTACATCGTGGTGCTGGCGCCAGGCCTGGCCTGGATCTGGACCGGGCTGTCGCAGCGCAACCTCGACCCCTCCGCCCCGGCGAAATTCGGCCTCGGGCTGATCCAGTTGGGTGCCGGGTTCCTCGTGCTGGTGGCGGGCGACACGGCATCCGGCGGGAACGGCACGCCGGTGATCTATGTGTTCCTGATCTACCTGCTGCACACGACCGGAGAACTCTGCCTGTCCCCCGTCGGCCTGTCCGCCGTCACCCGCATGGCGCCGGCGCGTCTGGCCGGGCTGCTGATGGGCGCCTGGTTCTTCGCCACGGCCATTGGCAACTTCGTCGCCGGCCTGATCGCCCAGGCCACCGGCGGCCACGGCGACTCACCGGGCCAGATCAACGCCATCTATTCCAAGGTCGGGCTGACGGCGCTGATCGTCGGCGTGCTGACCATCGCCGCCTCACCGCTGATCCGCCGCCTGATGCACGCCGAGGACGGCAGCATTGATCCGCTGCCGCCCTCGCGCGGCCATTAGGCGTAGATCGCCGCCTCGAACCGATCCAGCAACGCCAGCACGGTCGGATCGGCGAAGGGCAGCACCTGGGTCATCAGCACCCCGGCGATCTGCTTCTTCGGGTCGAGCCAGTAATAGGTGTTGTTGATCCCCGCCCAGGTCAGGCTACCGGCGCTGCGCCGCCCCGGCACATCGCGCGTGTTGATCAGGAAGGTAAGCCCCCATTTCTTCGGCTGGTCGGGGAACAGGTCGACCGCGTTCGACATCCGCGGGTTGTAGGTGTTCATGGGCAGGACGTTCAGGTCGCCCATGTTGTTCTGCCCCATCAGCGCCACCGTCTCGGGCTTCAGCACCCGCTTGCCGTCCAGCGCCCCGCCCGCCATCAGCGCCCGCAGGAACCGCAGATAGTCCGGCGCGGTGGAGAACAGCCCGCCGCCGCCCGGGTAGAACTCGGGGTTCTCGGGCGGCAATGGTGCGTCGAACGGCGCGAGGGTCCCGTCGGCGGCCCGCGTATGCACCGTCGCCAGGCGCGGCTTCAGCCGGTCGCTCGGGACAAAGCTGGTGTCGTCCATCCCCAGCGGCCCCAGCAGGTTCGCCCGCATATAGGCCTCGAGGTTGGTGTTCATCACGAGATCGATCATGCGCCCGGCCATGTCGATGTTGATCCCGTACTCCCACCGAGTCCCTGGATCGAAGCCCAGCGGCGCGGACAAAGCCGCAAGCTGGCTGGTCCGCGCCGCCGGCAACCCCGTCTCGCGCGCGAACCTGTTCATGTTCTCGTTCCAGGTGTCGTAGACGAAGCCCGCCGTGTGGGTCAGCAGGTTGCGCAGCGTGATCGTGCCCCGCGCCGGTCGCAGGATCGGCTTGCCCGCCGCATCGAACCCGTCGAGCACCTGCCGGCCCTTCAGGAAAGGCAGGATCTCCTCGGCTGGCTGGTCGAGGCCGATCTTCCCCTGCTCCACCAACTGCATCACCGCGGCCCCGGTGATCGCCTTGGTCATGGAGGCAATCCGGAACACCGTATCCATCGTCATTGCCTGCGCGCCGCCCATGGCCCGCTGGCCAAAGGCGCCCTCATAGATCGTCCCGTCGGCATTGGCGGCCACCGCCACCACGCCCGCCACCTGGCCCGCCGAAACCGCGTCCGACAGAACCTGATCAATCGCCTTGGTATCGCGCATGGCTGCTTCTCCCCTGTTGCCTCGGGTGGTTGCACGGGGCACGACCACCGCGCAAGATCACCCCAAGAACGCGGAGGAATACCCACGATGTACCAGGAACACGTGATCGTCACGACCAAGCACGGAAAGATGCCGGCCTTCGTGGCCTGCCCGGACGGGGAAGGGCCGTTCCCGCCCGTGATCCTGTACATGGACGCCCCCGGCACGCGCGAGGAACTCCGCAATCACGCCCGCCGCATCGCTCGCCATGGCTATTTCTGCATCCTGCCGGACATGTACTACCGCCTCGGCACGGTCCATTTCGACCTGCCCCGCCGTGATGACGCGATGTCGGCGGTGATCCGCGCCTCGATGAACAGCATCACCAATGCCCTCGTCACCGACGATACCGCCGCGATGCTGGGCTGGCTCGACGCCAATGATAAGGCGAAGCCCGGCCCGGTCGGCTGCATCGGTCATTGCATGAGCGGCCAATACATCACCACGGTATCAGCGAAGTTCCCTCATCGCTTCGCCTGCGCCGCCTCCCTCTACGGCGTGAAGGTCGTGACCGATCAGCAGGACTCACCGCATCTGCTGGTGGGCGATGTAAAGGGCGAGCTCTACTACGCCTTCGCGGAAACCGATGCCTCGGTCCCCGATCACGTCATCCCCGACCTGACCGCCGCGCTTGCGAAAACCGACGTCAAGCACACGATCAAGGTGCTGGCGGGTTCACACCACGGCTTCCAGTTCGCCGAACGTCCCTCCTACCACGGGGGCGCGTCGGAAGAAGCCTGGTCCGACATCTTCGGCATGCTGGATCGGCATTTGAAATAGGGTAGCGTGGAGCTCCGCCCCAGACCCCCTTAAGGGGGTTTGGGGTGAAACCCCAACACTTCCCTCCTCAAACCGCCGTCCAACCGCCGTCGACGGCATAGGCTGCTCCGGTGACGTAGCTGGCGCGGTCGGAGCAGAGCCAGACGACCATTTCAGCGATTTCCTCGGGTTCGCCAAAGCGGCCCATGGGGGTGTGGCCCAGGATCGAATCGCTGCGCAGTTTGCGAGCAAGGTCCGTCATGTTCGTCGTGATGAATCCGGGGCAGACGGCATTCACCCGGATTCCATCGGCCGCGTATTCCAAGGCCGCCGTCTTTGTCAGCCCGACCACGCCGTGTTTGGCCGCCACGTAGGCGCTGGCCCGGTTCAGTCCGATCAGCCCCGCGATCGAGGCTGTATTGACGATCGTCCCACCCCCCTGGCTCAGCATCTGGATGATTTCGTGCTTCAAGCACAGGAAGACGCTTTTCAGGTTCACCGCGATCATGCGGTCGAAGGAATCCTCTGACCACTGCGCCGTCAGTTGCGCGAATGAACCGACGTGGTGCGGTGCGACGCCGGCGTTGTTGAACGCGCAGTCGAGCCTGCCGCACGCCGCGACCACCGCCTGCACCATCGCGCGCACCTGTTCCGCATCCGTCACGTCACCGGCCAGCGACATCGCCTGTCCACCCGCGGCGTTGATCAGGGCCACCGTATCGGCCGCGGCCTTGGCATCCCGATCGGCGACGGCGACATGCGCGCCTTCCCGCGTCATCGCCAATGCCGTGGCGCGTCCGATCCCGTTGCCGCCACCGGTGACCAATGCCGACTTTCCGTCCAGCAACAATGTCATGCCCTGTCCCGCCCGAGTGTTCGCCTCTTCGTTCCCGATCACTCCGCCGTTGGCAAGCCGCCATGATTGGGCGCAGACTGCTTGTATCGGAAGGAACGCCAGAAGAAGGGGACTACCCACCATGAGCGAAGGCAAGCACGGCCCGGTCAGGCCCTCCGGCCTCAATCACCTTGTCATCAACGTGCGGAATATCGAGGAAACGCACCGCTTCTGGACCGAGAAGCTGGGATTCATCCAGGTTGGCACCTTCGATCGCCCCGATCCGCGTGGCCCGCGGCAGATGCGGTTCTACAGCGGCGACCACGGCGGCGGCCGGTTGAACCATCACGACGTGGCCTTCATGGAGGTCCCGGGTCTGCCTGCGCCGGCCGCGGACGGCACGTTGGTCTCGGCCATCGGCCACATCGCCCTGTCCCTGCCGGATCGCGAATCCTGGCTGAAGCAACTGGCCTTCCTGCAACGCAGCGGCGTCCCGTTTGAGCGTCGGGTGGAGCATGGGATGACCCACAGCCTGTATATCCGTGACCCCAACGGCTACACGGTCGAGCTGCTCTATGAGATGCCGCGCGAGGTGTGGGAGAACAATATCCAGGCCGCCTTGCGCCACTACGTCGCCTTGCCGACCGAGGGTGAGGCGGCGCTGGAGGACAACACCACCTATCCGGTCTTCGAACCCGCGAAGTAGACGCCATGCCGCTGCACCGCCTGGCCGGGGTCCCGGTCGATATCTGGGAGTCCGGCCACGGGCGGCCGCTGCTGTTCCTGCATGGCGCCGGCGGGTTCCGGGGGGACGAGGCCTTCCTGGCGCCATTGGCCGAGGGGCGGCGGCTGATCGTTCCCGCGCACCCCGGTTTCGGCGACTCAGACCTGCCCGACTGGATGGACCGGGTATCGGACATCGCGTTGCTGTACCTCGATCTGCTCGACCGGATCGGCCATGCCGAGGTCGACGTCATCGGCTGTTCCTTCGGCGGCTGGATCGCGCTGGAACTCGCGGTGCTGGTGCCGCATCGCATCCGTGGCCTCGTGCTCGTGGGGCCTGGCGGGGTACGGCTGGAGGGTCACGACCTTCCGAACCTGTTCACCCTGCCGGAGGAGGAGCGGGCACGCCTGCTGTATCACGACGCGGAACGATACCAGGTCGATCCCGCCCGGATCGACGCGATCGAGGCCGCCCGCGCCTGGCGCAATCGGCAGGCCTTTGCCCGCTTCGCTAGCGATCCCTATCTGCACAACCCGAAGCTTATCCATTGGCTGCACCGGGTCGTTTGCCCGACACTGATGATGCGCGGGGAAAGTGATGGGCTGATCCCGGCGGAGTACCTGACCGACTATGCCAAGGCGCTGCCCGATGCCCGCGTCGCGACCATTCCGGCTGCCGGCCATCTGCCGCAGATCGAGCAGCCAGCCCTGTTCACCGACCTGGCCATGGCCTTCGTGCGCGGCGAGTTCTGACACGTCGCGCGGAGAGCCACACATGGCATGGCTTGACGAATCCGACCCCGATGGACATCCACCGCTGTCACTCGGAGCACGCCCATGCAGTTGTTCTACGCCCCTACCTCGCCGTTTGCCCGCATCGTGCGCGTGGCCTTGCTGGAATTGGGGCTGACCAACCAGGTCGAGCAGCATTTGGTGACCTTGCGCGATCCTGGGTCCGCGCTGCTGCCCTACAACGCAGTCGGGCGAGTCCCTACGCTGGAACTCGACAACGGCGTGGTGCTGACCGAGACGCCGCTCATTCTGACCTATCTCGACACGCTTCACGCCGGCCGGCCCTTGCTGCCGCGCGACGGTTCGGACGGCTGGCGGGCAATGGCGCGCCTCGGCACCGTCATCGGCATGATCGACTCGATCGCCGTATGGAATCGTGAACTGCGCCGGCCGGAGGACGAACGTTCCCCCACCGTCCTCGCGCTGGAGCACACCCGCACCCACCGCGTTCTGGACAGCCTGGAAACGGTGGTTGCGGGTGATGACTGGACCGGCCCCGTCGATGCCTCCCACATCGCCCTGGTCGCCGCGCTTGGCTACTGCGACGTCCGCCATCCGGTCTGCGACTGGCGCACCGGCCGCCCGGCCTTGGTCGCATGGTTCGAGGTCCTGGCCGCGCTGCCATCCTTCCAGGCCACCGCGCCGCGGCTGGACTAGGCGCAGCCCACTCGGATGCTGTTCAACTCCCAGCCGTTCATCCTGATCTTCCTGCCGGTGGTGCTGGGGCTCTACTACGCCCTTGCCAATCACCGGACGGCTCGGCAGGTGCTGATCGTCGTCGCCTCCATGGGTTTCTATGGCTGGTGGGACATGAGGTTCGTCCCGCTGCTCGCCAGCCTGACCATCGCCAACTGGCTGGTCGCGCTGTGGTTCGGGCGCACCGGCGCGCGCTGGATTCCGATCGCCGGAGTCATCGGCAACCTCGCCGTTCTCTGCCTGTTCAAATACGCCGACTTCCTGCGCGGCACGATCCTCGACCTCACCAGCCAGCCCTGGCAGCCCTGGTCGCTGATCCTTCCCCTCGGCATATCCTTCTTTGTCTTCCAGAAAATTTCCTATTTGATCGACCTCCGCCGAGGCGACAAGCACATCTACGGCTTCCTCGACTTCTGCATGTTCGTGGGCTTCTTCCCCCAACTCATCGCCGGCCCCCTGGTCCGCCACAACGAGATCATCCATCAGTTCCAGGCCAACCCACGTGGGCCGGCCATGTGGGAGAACCTGTCGCGGGGCTTCACCCTGTTCATCATCGGCGTCACCAAGAAAGTCGCCATCGCCGACACGCTGGCCCTTTCCATTGACCCGTTGTTCGCCAAGGCCACTGCCTTGAGCGCCGCCGAAGCCTGGACGGCGGCGGGGGGCTACACGCTCCAGATTTACTTCGACTTCTCCGGCTACTCCGACATGGCGCTTGGCCTGGCGCTCATGTTCGGCCTGCGCCTGCCGGTCAACTTCGACGCTCCCTACCGCGCCGTTTCGATTCGAGACTTCTGGCGACGCTGGCACATGACGCTCAGCCGCTTCCTGCGCGACTACCTGTATATCCCCCTCGGCGGCAGTCATTGCGGCCCCGCGCGCCAGGCGGCCAACGTCATCGTCACCATGCTGCTCGGTGGCCTGTGGCACGGCGCCGCCTGGACCTTCGTGGTGTGGGGAGGCCTGCACGGCGCCGCCCTCGCGCTGTCGCATCTGTGGGAGAAGGCCGGTCTCCGCATGCCCGCGTTCCTCGGCTGGCTGCTGACCCTGTTGTTCGTCATGGCCTGCTGGGTCCTGTTCCGCGCGCCCGACTTCGCCACCGCCGGCGACATCCTGGCCGCCATGGCCTTCGCCTACGGACCCGGCACCGTGAAACTGAGCCAGGACGTCTGGGCCGCCATGCTGATCGGCGCCGCCGTGGCCCTGATCGGGCCCACCAGCCAGCGAGCGGCGCTGGACCTGCTGCGCCCGTCCCCCTGGATCGCGGTGCCGGTAGGGCTGGGACTGATGTATCTTGTGATCACGATCGGCGGCCGGTTGCCCAATGTCTTCATCTACTTCCAGTTCTGACCCCGGCGCCTGGAGGCGCTTTTTCCGCCTCGCCGCCGGCACCGCTGCCGCCGCGGTCGCGATCGTCTATGCGTTCGTCGTCATCGTCGATCCGTTTGACACGCTGCCGCTTTCCCCGGGGTTCGACCGCGCGCCCGTCGCCTCCAACGCCCGCTTTGCTTTCCCGGCGTTGGCGCGATCGGAGCGCTTCGACAGCGCGTTGTTCGGCACATCCACCAGCCGGTTGCTGCGCCCGGCCGCGCTGGACCCGCTGTTCAGCACGCGCATGGCCAATCTGTCGATGAACGACGCCACGGTGCATGAGCAACTGCGCCTGATGCGCGTCTTCCTGCGCGCGCACCCGAACCCGCGCGTCATCCTGCTGGGGATGGATGTCCGCTGGTGCGTCACCGGGCCTGACTACCAAGTCTATACGCCCCGTCCGATGCCGGAGTGGATGTACGAGGACAACCTCTGGGTCGGCTATCGGGAGATGCTGAACCTTTACGCGATCGAGACAGCGGGCCAGTTGTTCGGCATCCTGACCGGTATCAAGGCCGAGACGTATGGACGCGACGGTTACACGCGCTTTGTCCCTCCCGATGCCGCGTATGATCGGGAGAAGGTTGCCCGTAACCTGCGCGCCGCTGGTCCCTCGATCCCTCCGGGTATCCGATCAGGACCGCCCGAGACCTGGCGTTATCCGGCTTTGGACGATCTGCGCGCGCTGCTGGCGGATGTGCCGGGGGAAACCAGGGTGGTGCTGTTCTTCGTGCCCTATCACCGCGTCTTGCAAGTGTCGCCCGCGCAGGAGGGGGCCGCGGTCTGGGCCGAGTGCAAGCGGCGGGCGGCGGCCTTGGCTGCGTCCGCGCCTGGCCGGGTCGCGGTGGATTTCATGCGGCCGAGCGGGATCACGACCGAGGATGATCACTATTGGGATGCGCTGCATTTCACGACCGGGATCGCGGATCGGCTGGCGGTCGGGCTGGCTGGGGCGGTTAGGGGAGAACGGTCGGGGGATTATGTGGTTTTGGGGGAGTAGCGCCCCTTCGTGATCGGAGGGGGCGCTTTTCCATGGTGGACCTCAGGGCTTCATGAAGCCGACCATGCGCTCGACCTCCGCCACGATGGGATCGGCGATGGCAGCGGCGCGTTGCGCGCCATCCCGCAGCACGGCGTCGACCGTCGCGGGATCGTCCAGCAGTCGTTTTGTTTCCAGCGCAATCGGTGACAGCTTGGTGACGACGAGTTCCGTCAGGGACTCCTTGAACGCGCCGAAGCCCTTGCCGCCGTGTTCGCGCAGGACGTCCGCGGGGGTCATGTCGCTGAGCGCGGCGTAGATGCCGATCAGGTTGCGCGCTTCCGGCCGTTCGGCCAGGCCCGCGTCCTCGGACGGCAAAGGCTCAGGATCCGTTTTCGCTCGGCGGAGCTTCTGGGCGATGGTGTCGGGATCGTCGTTCAGGTTGATCCGGCTCTGGTCCGACGGATCGGATTTCGACATCTTCTTCGTGCCGTCGCGCAGGCTCATGACGCGGGCGGCCGTACCCATGATGAAGGGCTCGATATTAGGGAAGAAGTCCGTGGCGTAGTCGTGGTTGAACTTCTGGGCGATGTCGTTGGCCAGTTCCAGATGCTGGCGCTGGTCTTCGCCCACCGGCACGCGGGTCGCCTTGTAGGCGAGGATGTCGGCGGCCATGAGGTTCGGATAGACATAGAGGCCGGTCGAGGCGTGTTCCCGGTTCTTGCCGGCCTTGTCCTTAAACTGGGTCATGCGGTTAAGCCAGCCAATCCGGGCCACGCAGTTGAAGATCCAGGCGAGCTGGGCGTGGGCGCGGACGTTGGATTGCAGGAACAGGATGTGCTTTTGCGCATCGATCCCGCAGGCGAGCAGGATAGCCGCCATTTCCCGCGTTTGCTGTGCGAGGGCCTTGGGGTCCTGCCACTCGGTGATCGCGTGGAGGTCGACGACGCAATAGATGCACTCATGCCCGTCCTGCAGGGCCACCCAGTTGCGGACGGCGCCCAGGTAGTTGCCGAGGGTGGCGACGCCGGAAGGCTGGATGCCGGAGAAGATGCGCTGCATGGACGGGCTCTCAATGCCTGGAAAGGGCGGGAGGAATGACCGATCCGGCGGCGGCTGGCAAGGAGATGGGGGCTTGGGTAGC
>CANJSR010000172.1 GCA_947476855.1 Acetobacteraceae bacterium | reverse complement strand
GCCAGGACGGGTGGCACCATTCCGGAGGCCGGTGCGATACTCCGCCCTACCCTTCCAGCGCCGCCGCGATCGCCTTCCGCCGCCG
The DNA here is from genome assembly GCA_947476855.1 of Acetobacteraceae bacterium. Next base: position 9,323 of record CANJSR010000172.1, on the reverse strand, counting down.
CCAGGTATAGACCCACATGCACAGGCACAGCGCGCAGCCGACGAAGACCGGGATGCGGAGGCCGGCGAACTCCGACGCCGTCCCATACAGCAACGCGCCCACGGCCGGGGCGGCGCGGGTGATCATCCCCCACAGACTGAGCACCCTTCCCACCATCCCTGTGGAGGACGCGTTCTGCAGCAGCGTCTGGATGGAAATCCCGTGCGTGGGGGTGGAGGCGCCCATGACGATGATGGCGATGATCGCGACCTCGAAACTGCCGGTCGCGACGAACAGGGTGCAGCCGCCGATCAGCACGCCGACGGCGATCAGGGCGACGGTCGTCAGCCCCTCCACCCGGCCGCGGATGGCGATCCAGAAGCCACCGGCCATCGCCGCGACCCCCATGGCGCTGGTCAGCACCGCCAGCCCCTCCGCCCCACGGCCGAACAGGACGGAGACATAGGGCGGCAGCAACTCGGGGATCGAACGCAACGTGATGCCGGCGGTCGCGGCGAACAGCAGGATCGGCCCGATGCCCTTGTGGCGGGAGACGTAGCGCACGCCCTCGATCGCATCATGCAGGACGGAGTGGGAGGAGCGGATGCCGCGGCGGATGCCGGGATCGAGCCGCAGCATCGCCATGGTGACGGCCGCATACAGGAAGGCGATCCCGTTCAGCGCGATCGAGGGCACGACGCCCCACATTACGATCATCGGCCCCGACATCGCCGGCCCGATGAAGCGGGCGATGTTATAGGTCAGGGAGTTCAGCGCAACCGCCCCGGGCAGGAACTGGCGGTCGACCAGGCCGGGAAGCAGGCACTGGCGGGCGGGTTGGGCGAAGGTCTCGGCCGCGCCATTGATGAAGGCCAGCGCGACCATGTACTCGATCCGGATCTGTCCGGTCAGCACCAGGGCCACCAAGGCGGCTGCCTGGGCGGAGGCGATGAACTCCGACACCATGACCAGCCGCACCCGGTCCAGCCGGTCGGCGTAGGCGCCCGCGAGGGGCGAGATGACGATCGAGGGGATCAGGGTCGCGAAGGCAAGCACGCCGACCCAGAAGGCTGAATGCGTCAGTTCCCAGGCCAGCCAGTCGGTGGCGATGCGTTGGACCCAGGAACCGGTCCAGCAGACGATGCTGCCGGAGTAAAAAATCTTGGCGTTGCGGTAGCGGAAAACGCCGCTCAGGGCCGATAGGCTGGCCACGTCAGCGGCGGGTACCCGTCGGGGCTGGCGCCGGCGGCGGGGTCGCGGCGTCGGCCGGCCCATCGGCGGGCGCGCGGGAGACGTTGGCGGTGCGGATGCACTCCCGAATCAACTGGTCATGCCCGAAGCGGGACGACAGGCCGCGGGTCAGGGAACTGTCGACATAGTTGCCGGACAGCGGGCTATTGACGCCGGATTGCGGGGAATAGATCTCGGCGCGGTTCTGCCGGTCGTAGATTTCGTTGGCCCGCTTGCGGCAGGCGTCCAGCACGGCGGCGTCCATCCCGCCGGGGCCGGCCCCGATCGCGGTCGCGCCGGCCGGCGGGGCGGCCCCGCCCATCGATCCCGTGTCACACCCGGTCAGCAGAACCAGGGCCAGGACGGAACCCAGGCCGATCCGGGACAATGATAGGGCGGATCGGCTCATGGCGTGGCTCCTGTCAGGCGGGGTGCGGGGGCGGACGACTCGAGCCGGGCGCCGACGGCATAGCGGGAAAGGCGGATGCGAAACCCCGTTTCATCGAACCGGCCGTGTTCCGTCAACGGCTGAATGGCCGCTGTCCGCAACAGGGCCGGATGCAGGTCCGCGCCGTCGCGGGCGATCTGGACCATCGGGCGGGCCCATGGCGCGCGCGCCAGCAGGTCGACCAGGGCCAGCAGCCGCAGGCAGACGGACAGGCCATGCGCGTTGGCGATCCCGAAGGTCAGATCGACCGCCCCCACCCAGCAGCACGCATCGCGGTCGGCCAGCGCGAGATCGGTGTGCGATCCATCCGGCCGGGCGAAGCGGAAGCCGCGCACCGTGCCCCAGCGTTCCTCCAGCGCGGCGTTGCGCGCGGCGTACCACGCCCGCTCCAGATCGCGGCCGAGCACCGGGGGCAGCACCTCGGGGGGGATGCTTACCTGATAGGTCAGCGATCCGTCGGGGCCAGCGCCTACACGAACGGATGGGGGCTGCTCATGCGCGTCCATCGCTGTCAGGATGGCCCCGGAAGGCCCATCGCGCCAGGGGATGGGTACGAAAAAGCGGAGAATTCAGGCATGTCGCAGGCGATTCACACGCTCACCGCGAAACAGGCGCTGCACCGTATGCAGGCCGGGACGTTGGACCCGGTGACACTGATGGAGGCGTGCCTGGAGCGGGTCGCCGCCCGGGAGCCAACGATCCGGGCTTTCGCCACGATCGACCCGAAAGCCGCCCTCGCCGGCGCGCGGGCCGCTCGGCCAGGACCTTTGCACGGGTTGCCTATTGGTGTGAAGGACGTTCTGGATACCGCTGATTTACCGAGCGAATATGGGTCTCCCATCTGGGCCGGCTGGCGGCCTCGGGCGGACAGCGCCCCGGTTGCCTGGGCGAGGGCCGCGGGGGGCGTGGTCATGGGCAAGACGGTCACGACCGAGTTCGCGACGCGCAAGCCGGGCCCGACCGGCAACCCCGCCAATCCGGCGCATACGCCGGGGGGATCATCGTCCGGGTCGGCCGCGGGGGTGGCGGATGGGATGTTCCCGCTCGCCTACGGGACCCAGACCGCGGGCAGCATCATCCGCCCGGCCGCCTATTGCGGGGCGGTCGGCTACAAGCCGAGCTTCGGGATGATCGACCGGGCGGGGATGAAGATCATGTCGGCGAGCCTTGATACCGTGGGTGTCATGGCGCGATCCGTCGCCGATTGCGCATTGTTCGCGGGTGCGGTGTCGGGCCGGGACCTGGGCGATCCGGATGTCCGGCCGGCGCGGGCGCCTCGGATCGGGCTGTGCCTGTCCCCGAGTTGGGAGGGTGCCGCGCCCGAGACCCAGGCGCTGCTGCCCCAGGTGGCGGAGGTCCTGGCGCGGGCCGGCGCGACGGTGCGGGACTTTGCCCTGCCATCGGACTGCGCCGCGCTGAAGGACGCGCATCCGATCGTCATGAACGCCGAAAGCGCCCGGGCGCTGGGATGGGAGCTGGCGCATCACCGGGAAGCGATCAGCGAGGCATTGCGCGACCGGCTGGCGTTTGGCCTGGCGCAGGACGAGGCGGCGCTCAAGGCGGCCTATGGGGTGTTCGAATCGACCCAGCTTGGGTTTGGGCCGGCGATGGGGGACCTGGACATCCTGGTGACGCCGTCCGCGCCGGGGGAAGCGCCCGAGGGGCTGGGCTGGACCGGCGACCCGGCGTTCAACTTCATCTGGACGAGCCTGCATGTCCCTTGCGTGACGGTGCCGGCGGGGCTGGGGCGAAACGGGATGCCACTGGGGATCCAGATCGTCGGGCGGCGCGGCGATGACCGGGCGGTCCTGGCCTGGGCGCAGTGGGTCGCGGCCGCGATCGGGTAGACACCGCGGTCACCCGCCGCCGAATCCAGTTGCGGCGGAGGCTCGCGCGGGAGGATGATACACGACACAGACCCCTCCGGGAGGGTCTTCGGACCGGCCTGGAAGGGCCGATCCGTCCCCCAGGGGTGGAAGTATCCCGTGTTGGGCGCTGGCCGTGTTGAAATCCCTCGCAATCCGCCTTGCGACGGGGGCAACCCTCTGCTAGACGCCGCCGCTCACGTTATGACCCGTTTGTGACCGCCCCTCGCTCCCCATTCCTGGGTCGCGGGGCCTCACCAGATCAAAGAGGGGCGCAGTCCCATGGCCGTACCGAAAAGAAAAACGTCGCCGTCCCGCGCGGGCATGCGTCGCAGCCACCAGGCACTCACGGCGGAAGCCTACGCCGAGTGCAAGAACTGCGGGGAGCTGAAGCGCCCGCACCATGTTTGCAGCCATTGCGGTCATTATGACGGCCGGGAGGTTGCGACCGCCGGTAAGCCGCTCCGGTCCGCCGTTCGGGCCTGATTGGCCCTCGACGTGTGTCTGGTCCGTCCTTGAGCGGTCCCTTCACGCTGGCGATTGACGCCATGGGCGGCGATGACGCGCCGGCCATGGTGATCGACGGGCTGGAAATCGCGGCCGAGCGGCATCCGACGGCGCGATTCCTGTTGGTTGGTCATGAGAATGAGCTCGCGCCCCTGCTTGCCAAGCGGCGGCGGGCGCATGCCGCATGTACGATCCGCCATGCGCCGGATACGATCACGAGCGACATGAAACCGACGACCGCGCTGCGCAGTCGCCGGTCATCCATGCGCATGGCGATCGACGCGGTGGCGAACGGGGAGGCCTCGGGCGTTGTCTCGGCTGGCAACACCGGGGCGCTGCTGACGCTGTCCAAGATCGTGATCAAGTCCCTGCCCGGGATCGACCGGCCGGCGATGGCCGCGATCGGGCCATCGGCGCGCGGCGACGTGGTCATGCTTGACCTGGGCGCCAACGTGCAGTGCGACGTGCGGAACCTGGTGGAATTCGCGGTGATGGGCGATGTGTTCGCCCGGACCGTGCTGGGGCTGCCGAAGCCCACCATCGGGCTGCTGAACGTGGGCTCGGAGGAGCTGAAGGGCGACGACACCGTCCGCCAGGCCGCCGAGATCCTGCGGGCCAGCCATATCGGCCCGCAGTTCCATGGCTTCGTCGAAGGCCACGACATCACCGCCGGCACGACCGACGTGGTGGTGACCGACGGGTTCACCGGCAATGTCGCCCTGAAGACGGGCGAAGGCGCGCTGAAGCTGATCGGGGACCTGCTGCGGCAGGTGTTCAACCGCGGCATCGCCTCCAAGATCGCCTATCTGCTGGCCAAGCCCGGGCTCGACCGGCTGCGTGAATGGCTCGACCCCCGCCGCTACAACGGCGCCGTGATGGTCGGGCTGAACGGCGTCGTGGTGAAGTCGCATGGCGGGACCGACGCGCAGGGCTTTGCCCATGCGGTGGACGTCGCGATCGACATGGTCGTACACCGCTTCAACGACCATATCCGAGAGGATCTGGCGCGGATCAGGCTGGACAAGACTCCGGCAGCTGACAAAATCGCCCCGATCGACACCAACGGCGGCGCGCAGCTTGCGCCCTCTGCTCAGGAACATTGATGTCTGCCCGGTCCATTCTGTCCGGCGTCGGTGGCTATCTGCCCGAACGCGTCGTCTCGAACGAGGAACTCGCCCGCACCGTCGATACCTCGGATGCATGGATCCAGGAGCGCACGGGGATCAGGCAGCGGCATTTCGCTGGACCGCATGAAACCGCGGCCTTCATGGGCGCCGCGGCGGCGCGGGCCGCGCTGGCGCATGCCGGGGCGACGGCGGACGATGTCGACGCGATCATCCTGGCCACCAGCACGCCGGACCAGGCCTTCCCCGCCACCGCCGTGCGCGTGCAGGCCGCGCTGGGGGTGAAGCGCGGCTTCGGGTTCGACCTGTCGGCGGCGTGCTCGGGCTTCATCTACGCGCTGTCGGTGGCGGATGGCATGATCCGGGCCGGCCAGGCCATGGGCGTGCTGGTGATCGGGAGCGAGGTATACTCCCGCATCCTGAACTGGCAGGACCGGGGCACCTGCGTGCTGTTCGGCGATGGCGCGGGGGCGGTGTTCCTGCGCGCGGGCGAGGGCAGCGGCGGGGATCGGGGCATCCTGTCGACCCATATCCATGCCAAGGGCACGCTGGGCGACATCCTGTATGTCGATGGCGCGGTGGGCCAACCGGACAAGCCAGGCCATCTGGTCATGCATGGCAAGGAGGTCTTCCGCCATGCCGTCCTGCATCTGTCGGAAGCCGTGGAAGAAGCGCTGGCCGCCAACAACCTGAACCATGGCGACATCGACTGGCTGGTCCCGCACCAGGCCAACCGGCGCATCATCGAAGCGATGGGCAAGCGGCTGAACCTGCCGGCGGACCGGGTCGTGGTCACGGTGGACCGGCATGCCAATACGTCCGCCGCGTCCGTACCCCTGGCGCTGGCGGAAGCCTGCCGGGACGGGCGGGTGAAGTCCGGGCAACTGGTGCTGCTGGAGGCGTTGGGCGGCGGCCTGACATGGGGTTCCGCGCTCGTAAGGATGTAGGACCGTCACGGTTTCGCCACGCGCTGACGAAACCGTCACGATATCTCTGGCCAACCCGCTGATCCTGAGTGATTTTTTGCACCAAGCGCTTGACGCGGGGCGCGGCGGTCCGTAGCGTACGGGCATGATCACCATCACCCGCGCTCATCTGGCCGAGACCATCTATACGGAGGTCGGTCTTTCCCGCAACGAGTCCGCCGATCTCCTGGAGATGGTGCTGGAGCGGATGACCTCCGAACTTGAAGCGGGACAATCCGTTAAGATCAGTGGGTTCGGGACCTTCTCTGTCCGTCAGAAGGGACGCCGGATCGGCCGCAACCCGAAGACCGGGGAAGAGGTTCCGATCCTGCCGCGCCGTGTCCTGGTGTTCCGGCCGAGCCATGTGCTGAAGGCGCGGATCAATGGGAAGGTGCCGGGAACCGACGTAGATCCCGACGAATGATCGCTGCCTGCCCGCCTGACGACAGCTTCCGGCCGGGTTTTCGAGCATGAGCGACGCGGCCCAAGATGGCGACGACACCGGCCCGGGCGGCCGTGTCCGGCCGAAGAAGGCGCCCAACGCATTCCGCACGATCAGTGAGGTCGCGGACGAGCTGCACATCCCGCAGCATGTCCTGCGGTTCTGGGAGGGGAAGTTCCCCCAGATCAAGCCCCTGAAGCGGGGCGGCGGGCGGCGCTACTACCGGCCCGACGACATCCTGCTGCTGCGCCGCATCTCCGATCTGCTGTACATCCAGGGCTATACGATCAAGGGTGTGCAGCGTCTGCTGCGCGAGGGCGGCGGGCGGCTGTCCGACGACATCCCTCCCCCCGCGGCCGGAGAGCGTTCGGTCGATGATCCGGACGATCAGGCCGAACTGCCGATGCCGGAGCTGGAGCTTGAGGCGCCGTCGCCCTCGGTTCCGCGCATTCCGCCCAAGCCCAAGCCGGACCCGGAGGTTGCCCGCCTGCGCGCGCTGCTGGCCGAGACGCTGACCGAGCTGGAGCGGCTGCGGGCGTTGATCCGGTAGGGTTTGGGAATTTGCCGACAAGGTGGCTTGCATCCGGGGCGCGCCTCGGGTCTGATCCGCCCCGGTTGCGCCTGTAGCTCAATTGGTCAGAGCCGGCGGCTCATAACCGCTTGGTTGTAGGTTCGAGTCCTACCGGGCGCACCAAATCGTCCCTTTTGTTCGATGGCGTTGGGATGACCAGCGTGCTGGCATCTGGTCGCTTTCCGTCCTGGGCGGGCTTGATCCGCCCATCGCCACGCAAGCGGTCGATTGGGACCTTACTAATACCAGGCGGCGTAACCATTGACTCTCCGAACAGCGCTCATTCGTCGTGGTGGCCGAAGGGCCACCATCCACGACTTTGCTGCTCTGGACTAGAGAAAGTCGTGGGTGCCGTGCCTGCGCCCGGCATGACGAGGTGGAGGCCGCGAGGGTCATAGCCAAGGTCGGCTGGTATAAAACACCATCCACAGAGTCCATGGCGATGGCCGGGTCAGGCCCGGCCAGGACGGGAGGAGCAGTCCCAGGGTCAAGCGCGATCGCCCTCGTGGCGGACGGAGCTGGTTTCCCTGCCCTACCCCGCCGTCAGGATGCGCCGCAGGCCGTAGCGCATCGGGCGGGTGCGGGCGGCCCGTTCTCGGGGGTAGCCCAGGGACACCTCCTCATGCCGGACGCCGTCGATGTGTTCGGTCAGGGGGATATGCAGGTGGCCGTGGATCGCGGCGACGGCGCGGTAGCGGCGGTGCCAGTCGGCGGTGTGGCGGGTGCCGCACCAGATGGCGAACTCCGGGTAGCGCAGCCGGCCGACGGGGCCGGGATGCAGCGGCCAATGCGCGATCAGGACGGTGCGGGTGTGGTCGGGCAAGGCGTCCAGGCGGTCGCGCGTGTACGCCAGGCGATCGGCGCACCAGGCCTCCCGCGACGCATAGGGATGGGCCGGCAGGCGGATTTCGTCGGTGCAGACCACCCCGGCGGCATAGGCGGCGGCCAGCGCGTCCTCCTTGGAAAAGCCCTCGGGCCGCAGCGTGTAGTCGTACAGCAGGAACAGCGGCGCCACCGCGATCGGGCCGTCGGGGTCGGGCCAGAGCGGATAGGGGTCCTCGGGCGTCAGGACGCCCAGGGAGCGGCAGTGGCGGACCAGGTCCTGGTAGCGGTCATTGCCCCGCGCCTCCCCGTCCCCGCGGCTCCAGAGGTCGTGGTTGCCCGGGGTGAACAGCACCTGGGCGAAGCGGCCGCGCATCAGGGCCAGGAAGCGGACGATTTCCTCCATGCCATGGGCGACGTCGCCGGCGACGGCGAGCCAGTCGTCCGGCGTCTCCGGGTGAAGCGTGTCGGCGATCGCCTGGTTTTCCCGGTAGTTCAGATGGAGGTCGCTGATCGCGAACAGCGAGGCACCGGATGGGCTGCGATCGGATGGCACGGTCGGCCTTTCGGTTCATCTTCCCTTAACCGGTTGTCTGTATCCTGTCGGCATGGTGGACGCGATTCAAAACACGGCGGCGGCCGAGGCCGGCGCCCAGACCCGCAAGGCTCGTTCGTCGCGACGCGGCGGGGCGGTGGGTTTCCAGCAGATGGTGGACCGGACCCTGGCGACCAAGGTCGCCACCACGGCCCGAACCGGGCATGCGGCTCGTTCGGCGGCACCTCAGCCGCCCGCGCCAGTCCGGCCACGGACCTCGCCCGAGGAAGCGAGTGCGGCGCTGACCCAGGCGATGTGGCTGGAGGACGTGCCGGAATCCTGGCGCAAGGGCCTGGAATTCATCATGCACAAGGAATCGCGCGGGCAGATCGACGCGCGGAACCCGATCCACTCGGCCCGCGGGCTGTTCCAGTTGACGCGGGCGAACTACCACCTGAACCCGAACGGGGCGGCGTCCTTCGGGAATGGGGTGGAGGAAGCGCAGGGCGGCATCCGCTACATCCAGCAGCGCTACGGATCGGCCGACAAGGCCGTGGCGCACTGGCAGCGGAAAGGTTGGTATTGAGTAGGGGGCCGGCCCCACCTAGAACCCGTACCGAATTCAGCGGCAGGGGTATCATGGCCAGCTACCAGTATGTCTACGTGATGAAGGACCTCACCAAGGCCTTCCCCGGCGGACGAGAAGTCTTCAAGGGCATCACGCTGTCCTTCCTGCCAGGCGTCAAGATCGGCGTTCTGGGCGTCAACGGCGCCGGCAAGTCGACGCTGATGAAGATCATGGCCGGGATCGAGACCGAGTTCGGCGGAGAGGCCT
>CANJSR010000171.1 GCA_947476855.1 Acetobacteraceae bacterium | reverse complement strand
GGGCGACTTCCTTGAACATCTCGGCGTTGGTCAGCGCCTCGGGGAAGATCGCGTCGGCGCCGGCTTCCAGGAACAGCTTCGCGCGGGCCACCGAGCCGTCGATGCCCTCGCTGGCCGCGGCGTCGGTGCGGGCGACGATGTAAAGGTGGCGGCGGGCCTTGCGGGCGGCGGAGATCTTGGCCGCCATGTCATAGGCGTCGGCGAGCTTCTTGTCGTTCAGATGCCCGCATTTCTTCGGCAGCAACTGGTCCTCGATATGCACGGCGCCGGCGCCCGCATCCTCGAAGCTGCGGACCATGTGCATGACGTTCAGCGCCTCGCCATAGCCAGTGTCGCCGTCGGTCAGCAGCGGCAGTCCGGTGGCGCGGGTGATCTGGCGGATGAAGAAGCAGACCTCGTCGACGGTGATCATGCCGAGGTCGGGAATGCCCATCGAGGCCGTCATGGCCGCGCCCGAGAGGTACAGCGCGTCGAACCCGGCCGCCTTGGCCTGCAACGCCGCCTGGCCGTTATGGGCGCCGGGCATCTGCAGGATGCCGGGACGCGCGAGCGCGGCGCGGAAGCGTTCACCCGCGGGGGCGGTGGGCAGGTCGTCGGCAACGAGATAGGTCATGGCGCATGCTCCTTTACCGCCCCGGATAGCCGAAGCGGCGCGGGTTGGCCAGGGAACGGACGCTAGCGTACGGAGTGGTCCATATGATATGGTCCATCAGGAGCATCGCCATGCAAACCGACACCGAACACCCTGCCTCAATCGCCGTCACCGAGTTCAAAAGCCGCTGCCTGTCGGTGATCGACGACGTCGCCCGCGGCAAGACCGGCCCCGTTCTGCTGACCCGCCGCAATCGCCCGGTCGCCGCGATCGTCCCGATCGACGATGACCCACCCGATCTGTGGGGTGCTATGCGCGGCAGCGTGACCGTGGCCCCGGGCACCGACCTGACCGAGGGCACCGGCGAATTCTGGGACGCTGATCGTTAGGTATTCGTTAAGGATATCCCGGTCATGATCGGACCCTACGCGCCACAGGGTCCCGTCATGAGCCAACCCGTCCTCCTGGATACCTGCGCCGCCATCTGGCTGATGGACGCGGCGCCAATGTCGCCGGACTCCCTGGCCGCCATCCGGGCCGCCCAAAGGACCCATGCCGGCGTCTTCGTCTCACCCATTTCGGCCTGGGAACTGGCAACGCTCGCACATCGCAACCGCATCCAGTTCAACCGCCCGCCAGAGGTCTGGTTCGAGACCCTCTTGGGCCTGCCCGGCATCCGGCTCGCGCCCATGCCGCCTGCGGTGCTGATCGCCTCGGCCGCGCTGCCGGGCCAGCCGCCCCGAGACCCCGCCGACCGCATCATCGCCGCGACCGCCCGCGCGCTCGGCCTGGCCATCATCACCCGTGACGGCGAACTCGTGCCCTATGGCGCCGCCGGGCATGTCACCGTGGTGGCCTGCTGAGCCTACCCATGCAGCCGCCGCAGAACCTCCTCATGCGTGCGGGCCACCATCAGGCGGCGGATTTTCTGCGTGGGCGTCAGCAGCCCATTCTCCACCGTGAACGGTTCCACCACCGCGTGCTTTCGCACCCGTTCCGTCACCGACAGCCGGTGGTTCGCTCGGCTCACCGCGACCGCCACGCCCACGTCATCGAAGCCCTCGGCCGGGACCAGCAGCGCGCTCAGCCCCGCCCGCCCATCGCCGGCCACGACCGCCTGCGCGATCTCGGGTTCCGCCATCAGCACGCCCTCGACCTTGGCGGGAGACACATTGTCGCCCCCCGACAGCACGATCATGTCCTTCTTCCGGTCGGTGATCCGCAGATACCCATCCGGGTCGAGCACCCCGATATCCCCGGTATGCAGCCACCCATCCACGATCGCCGCGGCGGTATCCTCCGGCCGGCCCCAGTAGCCATCCATCACCAGATCACCGCGCACCAGGATTTCCCCATCCTCGGCCAGGCGCAGGTCGACGCCGACCAGAGGCGGCCCCACCGTCTCGATCCGGATCGCATGGGGCGGATTGGCGCTGATCACCGGGCCGGCCTCGGTCTGGCCATAGCCCTGCATGATCGGAATGCCGAGCGCGAGGAAGAAGCGGCCTACATCCGGTTCGAGGCGCGCGCCCCCGGACATGGCGGCGACAAGGCGGCCGCCGAAGCGGGCGCGGACCTTGGCGCGCACCAGCCGATCCAGGATCGGGTCCAGCACGCGTTCGGCCAGTGACAAAGGCGCGCGGTCGATGCGTTTCAGCCCGATCTCCAAAGCGCGGTCGAACAGCCGGCGCTTGAACGGCGTCTGCCGCTCCACCTGCGTCAGCACGCGGGTGCGGATCACTTCCAGCACGCGCGGCACCGCGGTCAGGATCGTCGGGCGGACGGTCAGCATGTCGGCCGCCAGATGCTCCACCCCGCGGGCGTAGACGATCTCGGTGCCGATGCTGAGGAGGAAGAACTGCCCCACCGTGTGCTCATAGCTGTGGGAGAGCGGGAGGTAGGACAGATAGGTCTCGGTCTTCAGTGTCAGTGGCCGCACCAGGTCGAAGGCGCCGACGCAGTTCGACAGGATGCAGCGATGCGGCAGCATCACGCCCTTCGGCGCGCCACCGGTGCCGGAGGTATAGATCAGGCAGGCCAGCGCGCCGGGCGGGATCAACGCCGCTTCGGCCGCGATGTCGTCGGGGGCAGCCTTGTCGGCGGTCATGCGCGCCCAGTCGGGCGTGTCCATGTCGACCAGCAGGTCGAGACCCGACGCGCGTTCCCCCGCCTGCCGGAAGCGTTCGGCCATCTCCTTGGCGCCGACGATCGCCGCCCGCGCGCCGCAATCGCGCAGGATATGGGCGTGGTCGTCGACGGTATTGGTCGTATAGACGGGCACCGGTACGGCGCGGATCGCCATCAGCGCGACCTCTGCGATCGGGTATTCGGGGCGGTTGTCGGCGCAGATCACCACCCGGTCGCCAGCCGAGACCCCCGCCGCCCGCAGCGCCCGGGCGAGGGAGGCGGTCATCCGGTCGAACTGGTCCCAGGCGATCGACTGCCAGGTCCCGCCGCGGAACACCCGCAGCATCGGCTGCTTTGGCCAAAGCTTGGCGCGGGCGAACATCATGGCGGCCAGGTTCGGCCAGGTCGGGTAGGTCTCCACGGTGCCTCCGGCTTATGTGGTATGGGCCAGAGGCAGGGCCTCGGGCGGGAATCATGTCCCTGCCATCAGAGCGGCAAGCGCAGGACGGCGCAACGCCCCCAAGGATGGAACGCGGAGAGGGCCACCTTTGCCTGGACGGCCCGCACCCCTACATGATGGCTCACTCGCCATTGCCTTCTCGTCTAAGGATCACCGTCTGATGTCGAACGCCGCCGAAGCGCTGCCGTCCTGGGACCTGACCGACCTCTACCCCGCCCCCGACAGCCCGGCGGTGGAGGCTGACTTCACCCGCGCCGCCGCCGACGCCAAGGCCTTCGCCGCCGCCCATGCCGGCCGGCTGGCCGATCTGTCCGGTGCCAAGCTCGCGGCTGCCATCGCGGAGTATGAGCGGATTGAGGAAATCCTGGGCCGCGTCGCGTCCTATTCCGGGCTGCTGTTCGCGGGTGATTCCTCCGATCCCGTGATCGGCAAGTTCTACCAGATGGTGACCGAGCGGGTGACGGCGATCAGCGGCGACCTGCTGTTCTTCACGCTGGAACTCAACCGCCTGGACGACGCGCTGCTGGAGCGCAAGCTGGCCGACCCCGCGCTGGCCCGCTATCGCCCCTGGCTGCGCGACCTGCGCGTCTTCCGCCCGCACCAGTTGGCGGATGAGCTGGAAAAGCTGCTGCATGAGAAGGAGGTGACGGGCCATTCCGCCTGGAACCGCCTGTTTGATGAGACGATGGCCGCCCTGCGCGTGCCGGTGAACGGAGAGCCCCTGAACGTGAGCGGGGCGCTCAACAAGCTGTCCGACCGCGACCGTTCGGTGCGCGAAGCCGCGGGCAAGGCGATCGGGGCGACGTTCAATGAGAACATCCGCCTGTTCTCCCTGATCACCAACACCTTGGCCAAGGACAAGGAGATCATCGACACCTGGCGCCACTACGATCGCCCGGGCAGCTACCGCAACCGATCGAACATGGTCGAGGACGGGGTGGTCGACGCGCTGGTGACGGCGGTGCGGGAGTCCTACCCGCGCCTGTCGCACCGCTACTACACGATGAAGGCCAAGTGGCTGGGGCTGGAGAAGCTGCAACACTGGGACCGCAACGCGCCGCTGCCGGATGACGACGACCAGACCATCCCCTGGGCCGAGGCGAAGGACCGTGTCCTGACCGCCTACAACGCGTTCAGCCCGGAACTGGCCTCGGTGGGGCGGGAGTTCTTCGACAAGCCCTGGATCGACGCGGTGCTGAAACCCGGCAAGTCCGGCGGGGCCTTTGCTCATCCGACGGTGCCGAGCGCGCATCCTTATTTGCTGCTGAATTATCATGGGCGCACGCGTGATGTGATGACCCTGGCGCATGAGCTTGGGCATGGTGTGCATCAGGTGCTGGCCGGCAAGCAGGGCTATCTGATGTCGGGCACGCCGCTGACTCTGGCGGAAACCGCGAGTGTCTTTGGGGAAATGCTGACCTTCCGCGGCCTGCTCGACAGCGCAGGGCCGGAGCGGCGGCGGGTGATGCTGGCCTCGAAGGTCGAGGACATGCTGAATACCGTGGTCCGCCAGATCGCCTTCTACCGGTTCGAGACGCTGCTGCACGACGAACGCCGCCGCGGCGAATTGCTGCCCGAGCGGATCGGGGAGATCTGGTTGCAGGTGCAACGGGAAAGCCTGGGGCCGGTGTTTGAGTTCACGCCGGAGTACGCGGTCTACTGGGCCTATATTCCGCATTTCATCCACTCCCCGTTCTATGTGTACGCCTATGCGTTCGGGGATTGCCTGGTGAACGCGCTGTATTCGGTGTTCCAGGGCGGGCATCCGGGGTTCCAGGCGAAGTACCTGGACATGCTGCGGGCCGGGGGGACCAAGCGGCACAAGGAATTGCTGGCCCCGTTCGGGCTCGATGCCTCCGACCCCGCGTTCTGGATGAAGGGCCTGGATGTGATTTCCGGCTTCATCGATGAGCTGGAGAAAGGCGCGTGAGAGGCACGGACCGCCATTCCAACGCCCCCCCTCCCCTTGAGGGAGGGGGCCGGGGGGAGGGGTTGCGACCCCCCAGTCCCATCCTGACCAACGCCCGCCACCTCCGCCGCGAAGCCACCCCAGCCGAACGCCGCCTCTGGCCCCGTCTTCGCAACGGCGCGCTTGATGGTGTGAGGTTCCGCCGCCAGGCCCCGATCGGCCCGTTCATCGCGGATTTTTTCTGCGCCGGGGCAAGGCTGGTCGTTGAACTGGATGGTGTGTCGCATTGGGGTTCGACGACCGACGAAGCCCGGGACGCGTGGATGCGGGCACGGGGCCTGCGGGTGATGCGGTTTGCCAATCAGGAGGTTTTTGCCAACCTGGATGGGGTGGTTGAGGCTATTCGGATGGTGGTTTGGGAACGGCCAGGGGTTCGTGCCGCTATGACCCCTCCCCCCATCCCCCTCCCTCAAGGGGAGGGGGGGCGTGGCTGCGACGCCTGGGGCACCGCGGGTGGCGACAGCCTTGGAGACTTCCATGTCCGGTAGCAACATCTTCGGCGAACTCCGCCGCTTCGCCCGGACCTCCGGGGCTGTTGGCGGCATCGCGGCGCGGGTGGTGGGGGAGCGGGCCCTCGGCATCAAGACCAACCGGTCGGCGCATGCGGAAGACCTGAAAACCATCCTTGGCGGGCTGAAAGGCCCGCTGATGAAGGTCGCGCAGTTCCTCTCGACCGTCCCCGACGCGCTGCCGGCCGAATACGCCGCCGAACTCGCGCAATTGCAGGCCAATGCCCCCGCCATGGGCTGGAACTTCGTCCGCCGGCGCATGGCCAGCGAACTCGGCGCCGACTGGCAATCCCGGTTCGCGTCCTTCAACCAGGAGGCCTCGGCCGCCGCCTCCTTGGGCCAGGTGCATCGCGCCCGCCTGCCTGACGGCACCGATGTCGCCTGCAAGCTGCAGTACCCCGATATGCCGAGCACGGTGGAAGCCGACCTGCGGCAGTTGAAGCTGGCGATGGCGGTGTATCACCGCATGGACAACGCCATCCAGCACGAGGAAATCTACAAGGAACTCACCGCCCGCCTGCGCGAGGAACTGGATTACGAACGCGAGGCCGCGCAGATGCGGCTGTATGGGCTGATGCTCGCCGATCACCCCAGCGTGCATATCCCGACACCGATCCAGGCCTTCAGCACCAAGCGCCTGCTGACCATGACCTGGCTCGAAGGCCGACCCCTGATGCGCCGGCTGGAGGAAGACCCCCCGCAGGACGAACGCAACCGCATCGCCGAGGCGTTGTTCCGCGCCTGGTATGTTCCCTTCTACCGCTTCGGCGTGATCCACGGCGATCCGCACATGGGCAACTACCAGGTCTGCCCGGATGGCAGCGTCAACCTGCTCGATTTCGGCGCGATCCGCGTCTTCGGGCCGAGCTTCGTGCAGGGCGTGATCGACCTGTTTGAGGCGGTGCGCGACAACGACGACGCCAAGGCGCACCACGCCTATGAAACCTGGGGCTTCACCGACCTGTCCAAGGAAAAGATGGAGGTCCTGAACCTCTGGGCGCGATTCCTGTATGAACCGCTGACGCAGGACCGCGTCCGCCCGATCCAGGAAAACGACGACCCGCAGTTCGGTCGCGCGGTCGCCGAACAGGTGCATGCGGGGCTGAAACGAACCGGTGGCGTGAAGCCGCCGCGGGAGTTCGTGCTGATGGATCGTTCCGCCATCGGCCTCGGCGGCGTCTTCGTGCGGCTGAAGGCGGAGCTGAACTGGCATCGCCTGTTCCACGAGCTGATCGCCGATTTCAACGCGGCGAAGCTCGCGGAACGGCAGGCGGCGGCACTCGCGGCCGCGGGGGTGCCCGAGGCCGGTTGAACCCCCGACCCCTTGGGGCCTCTACCGCTTCTCGACCACCGCGTAGACCACAGCGCGGTTCAGGCCGCGAAAGACGAATGTATTGGCGATTTCGGCCGGCGGCAGTACGTCCAGCAGCGTCCGCATCTCCGGTTCGTCGCGGGCCAGCAGGCGCCAGTCCATGAACGACTCCATGTAGCCGTAGTCGACGACGTCGTGGCAGAAGTTCGCGAACAGCATCCGCCCGCCGGGCTTCAGGGCGGTGAACATCCCCGTCAGCAGCCGTTTCGCCGTCGTGTCGTCCAGGTAGTCGAACAGCCCGGCCGCATAGACCAGGTCGAAGCGGCCATGCACCAGCGGCTTGACGATGATTCGCCCGATCGAGGCCACGACGGGAAACAGCGTGTCGAGGCCCTGGTGCGTGCGCTTCATCTCCTCGATGCTGGCGGGGTCCTGGTCCAGTGCGACGATCCGCGCCAACTGCCCGGCGCATTGCGCGAGTTCCAGTTCCCGCAGATGCCCGCTGGCGAGCACCAGCACCTCGGCCTGCTTGCTGCGTTCGGCCGCGGCGTCCAGCCAGCGCGCCAGCAGCCGGCGGCGTTCCTGCACCGCGACCGCCGCCGACGACGACACCATCATCGCGTTGACCGCCCGCCCGCGGACCGAGGCCGTATCGACCTCCTTCGTCGCGGCCTTGTGTTCGTAGATGAAGTCAATCAAGTGCGCGTCGCCGTGATAGCCGCGCGGGGCGGCGGCGGCCCAGGCGGTGCCCGGGTCTTCCCACAGCAGCCGAGCGATCCGGTGCGCGCGGGGACCGGCCCACCATTCGGGGTCGGTGGTGGTCTGCTGCATCCGGCGCAGTCCGGCGAACAGCGGCCCCCAGATCGCCGGCACCGTTTCGGGTTCGGTCAGCATGTCGGCCGCGTGGTCGAGGAACGAGGCGATCTGCGCCTGTGTCGGTGCGGCGCGTTCATTGATCCAGTCGAGGGAGACGCCGAACGGGGACGAGATGTGCGGCGCCGCGAGATTCGGCGCAAGCGTGGACAGATCGTTCATGATGCCATTCCTTCCCGACAACAGGCGCGGGCATCATCAAACCGGTCCCGGAACGGCATGGCGTCCGGGTCAGCAGGCCGGGGGGTGGTTTTGACGATGCCGTGACTGTGGTTTCACATGTCGGGCATAACGTCATGACCGCCGGCGCCGGACAATCACCCGAACGGGTGATATCGGGAAAATAGCAGTATGGAATTGGATCGTTCTGTCCCACCCTGGCACACGAAACGAAAAAAGGCCGCCCCGTTGCCAGGGCGGCCCGTGTTTTCGAACGGCTGGAACGGTCAGCCGGAATGCCAGTGGAACTGCTGCGGCTTGCGTCCAGCCGCCACATGAAGCTGCACGTTCACCAGCGCCGGTCCCGGATGCGCCATCGCCGCATCCAGCGCCGCGCGCAGATCCTTGGGATCGGAGACGAAGAAGCCCTTGCCGCCAAACGCCTCCATCATCTTGTCATACCGCGTCGTGCCGGTGCCCAGCACCCGCGCCGGCGCGGAGAACGGATCGTCGGGCATCTTCTCCAGCCCGCCGCCGATGCCGCCATTGTTCAGCACGACGATCTTGACCGGCAGCTTGTAGCGGCAGCAGGTCTCGATCTCCATGCCGCTGAAGCCGATGGCGCTGTCGCCGGAGACCGAAATGATCGGCCGATCCGGATGCGCCACGGCCGCGGCCACCACGAAGCCCATGCCGATGCCCATCGTGCCGTAGCTGCCGGCATCCAGGCGCAGGCGCGCGCTTTTGTTCGGCATCTGGGTGCGGCCGATATCCATCGTGTTGGCACCCTCGCCGATGATCACGGCGTTGTCGGGCAGCCACTCACTGATGTCCTTGAACGCCCGGTAGTAGTTGGTGGGCGCCGAGTTGTCGGCGATCTGCGGGGCGATCTGCTTGGCGTTCGCCTCGGACTTCTCGGCGATCGCCTTATGCCAGGGCGTATCCTTCGGATAGAACCACTGGCGGTTTTCCAGCGCCTTGTTCAACTGCCCGACGATCGCCTTGCCATCACCCAGCAGCGGCACCTCGGCGGCGACGTTCTGGCTGATCGCTTCCGGCGAGATATCGAGCTGGACGATCTTGACGTTCTTGTTGAAGCGCGGCGGCAGGCCGAAATGCATGATCCAGTTGAGCCGAGCACCCAACAGATAGATGACATCGGCGTTTTGCAGCACATGCGTGCGCGCCGCGCCGACCGACAGCGGATGGGTATCGTCGGCCACGCCCTTGCCCATGGGGGACGCGAGGAACGGCACCTGCGTGCGTTCGATGAAGCTGCGCACCTCATCTTCCGCGCGCGACCAGGCCATGCCCTTGCCGACGATGATCAGCGGACGTTCCGCCGATTCCAGCACGTTCAGCGCCTGCTCGATGCTTTCCTGCGGCGCAACCATGCGCGGCGGGTCGGCGACCGTCGTCATCTGGATGACTTCTTCTTCCTCGCACTCACCCAGGATGATGTCGTCCGGCATATCCAGATAG
>CANJSR010000170.1 GCA_947476855.1 Acetobacteraceae bacterium | reverse complement strand
GCCGGCCGGTTGTTCCGCCCATGGGTTACGGAAGGCGGGGGCGCGGAGGCTGGCCGAGGCTGGATGCACCGGCCCGGAAATTCAGGCGATAGGAGGGTGGCGAACACTGAAAGAGGTAGAGCGTTACATCCGATCGGCAGATCAAGCGCGGCTTGCTACCGCTGCGATCCGCCGCATTGGAGGGAACGAAAACGGAAAGTGAGTGGCAACCCCTGGCCGGGGGTTGCCACTTAGTCAGCTAAGTCTTTGGAAGGACTGCACTTATGAACCGCATGGAGGTCCGGGCCGGAATCGAACCGGCATACGCGGATTTGCAGTCCGATGCATCACCACTCTGCCACCGGACCCCGACGGCTCGGCGCGTTATATCGGCGCCGAACCCGCGCCGGTCAAGCCCGAGGTTTGCGCAATCCGGCGACGGCCGGCCATTCTGCCCTCCGGCGACAGCCGGCGATTCTGCCCTGATGGCGCCGGCGCGAGCCTGCCTGTATGGTCCGGCCACTCCAACGAAGGGAATCGGGTATGCGCCGCCTTGCGATGCTGCTGCTGCTTGTTAGTGCCATGATCTCGGGTGCGCCCATGCCGGGTGCGCAGGCCGCCGATCCGCCTGGCCGCAAGTTCGTCGTGTTCTTCCAGGAATGGTCCGTGGGGATTGATGACGCCGCCGCCGCCGTGATCACCGAAGCGGCCCATACGGCGCTGGAGCATCCGCGCGTCGCCGTGCAGGTCACCGGCTTCGCCGACCCCGAGGGCGGTCGCCGGTCCAACATGCTGCTGTCCGAACTGCGGGCCCAGCGCGTCGTCGACCATCTGCTGGCGGATGGCGTGCCGGCCGGCCAGATCCGCCAGATCGGCAAGGGATCGGTCAAGTTCGCCATCAGCGCGCTGGAAAGCCGCCGGGTCGAGATCTTCATCCCCGCGAAATAGTCACCGTCCATGGGCCATCATCACGTCGGGCTCGACCCGGCCGAGGTCCTGCACCGTGTGTTCGGTTTCCCCGGCTTTCGTGGCCAACAGGATGCCGCCGTCCGCCACGTCGTGGCCGGCGGCGACGCCCTGGTCCTGATGCCGACCGGGGGCGGCAAGAGTATCTGCTACCAGATCCCCGCGCTTTGCCGGCCGGGGACCGGTGTCATCGTTTCCCCGCTGATCGCGCTGATGGACGACCAGGTCGCCGCCCTGCGCCAGGTCGGCGTGAACGCCGGCGCCCTGCACTCCGAGATCGATCCGGCCGAAGCCCGCACCATTTCCCGCGACCTGATCGAGGGGCAACTCGACCTTCTCTACGTCTCCCCCGAACGCCTGCTGGGCAACGGCACGATCGACCGGCTGTCCCGACTGCCGTTGTCCGTCGTCGCGATTGACGAGGCGCATTGCGTCTCCCAATGGGGTCATGAGTTCCGGCCGGAGTTCCGCGAACTCGCCCGCCTGCCCGACCTGTTCCCGGATGTGCCGCGAATCGCCCTGACCGCAACCGCTGATACGCGCACGCGCCAGGACATCCTCTCCGCCCTGCGGCTGGAGCATGCGGGGGTCTTTCTCTCCAGCTTCCACCGCCCGAACCTGCATCTGACGGCGGCGGCCAAGCTGAGTGAGAGCGCCCAGCTTCTGGACTTCCTCGGCCGCCACAAGGGCGAGTGCGGCATCGTCTATTGCGGCAGCAGGGCCAAGACCGAGCGCATGGCGGAACGGCTGCGGGAGAAGGGGTTTCCGGCGGTGGCGTTTCATGCCGGCCTCGACCCGCAGCACAAGCGCGACGCCCTGGCCCGGTTCCGGTCCGGCGAACCGGTTGTCGTCGTCGCCACGATCGCCTTCGGGATGGGCGTCGACCGGCCGGATGTGCGCTTTGTCGTCCACCTCGACATGCCCGACAGCCCCGAAGCCTATTATCAGCAGATCGGACGTGCGGGCCGTGACGGCGAAGTGTCCGAGACCTTGATGCTCTTTGGTGGCCAGGACATCGCCCAGGCGCGTCACTGGCTGGCCCAGTCCTCGGCCCCCGAGGCGCAGATCCGGGTCATGCGGACCAAGCTGGAAGAAATGGTCGCGCTGACGGAAGCCGTGACCTGCCGCACCCGCACGCTGCTGTCCTGCTTTGGGGAGGCCTTGGGCAGCGATTGCGGCCATTGCGACAATTGCGAGAACCCCCCGGTCACCGCCGACGCGACGGTGGAGGCGCAGAAGGTCCTGTCCGCCGTCTATCGCACCGGCCAGATCTTCGGCGGCATCCATGTCATCGCCGTGCTGCGCGGCGAGAAGACCGAGGCGATCCTGCGCCACGGCCATGACCGCCTGCCGACCTTTGGCGTTGGCGCGGACCGTTCCGCCAATTATTGGCGCGGCCTGATCCGGCAGTTGATCGCGATCCGCGCCCTGGACGTCGACACCGCCGGGCATGGCGGCCTGTTCCTCAACCAGGAGGAAGCCCGCCCGATCCTGCGCGGCGAGGTACGGGTGATCATGCGCCAGGATGCGACCGTCCGCGCGCGGAAGGCCGAACGCTCGGACCGTCGCGGCGCGGAGCGGGACCAGGCGCCGATCGAGGGCGAGGATCTCGGGCTGTTCGAGACACTGCGGACCTGGCGCGCGACCGAGGCCAAGGCCCAGGGCGTACCCCCCTACGTGATCTTTCACGACACCGTCCTGCGGGAAATCGCGGCGGTGCGACCGTCCGGCCTTGATGATCTGGCCGAGATCAAGGGCGTCGGGGCGTCGAAACTGGAACGATACGGGGCGCTGGTATTGGCGCTGATCCCGCGCTAGCCTTCGATAAGAAGACTTGGGGGGTGAACATGCCTGGACGGATCAAGACCTTTGTTGCCGCCGCGGTGGTGGCGCTGACCAGCGGGTTGGCCAGCGGCGCGGCGTTCGCGCAGGACGCGGCGGCGAACTGGCCAAACCGGCCGATCCGCATCGTCGTCAACTACGGGCCCGGCGGGTCCAGTGATAACTCGATCCGTCCCTTTACGGCCGGCCTCGCCGCCGCCCTGGGACAGCAGATCGTGATCGAGAACAAGGGCGGGGCCGCCGGCGCGATCGGCGCCGAAACCGTCCAGAAGTCGCCCCCCGATGGCTACACCTTCCTGGTGACGCCGAACGCGGCGGTGACCATCCTGCCGCAGGTCCGCAAGACTCCCTATGACCCCTTCAAGGATTTCGTCCCGGTCATCAAGCACGCCGACTCGATTTCGCCGCTGACGGTCCACCCTGGCCTCGGCGTGAACTCGTTGAAGGAGCTTGAGGCCTACGCCAGGAAGAACCCCGGGAAGCTCAGCTTCGGCGGAGTCGGCCTTGGAACCTCCACGCAGTTGACCGCGCTGGTCCTGAATGAGGCGATGGGCGTGGACATCATGTACATCCCCTATCGCGGCGCTGGCGAGGCCCTGCCCGATATCCTGGGCGGAACCGTGCAGGTATTCGTGGACCCGAGCGGAATGCCGCATGTCTACTCCGGCAAACTCAAGTTGCTCGGCGTGTTCAACAAGCAGCGCCACCCCGACTTCCCGGACGTGCCTGCGGTGTCGGAGATCTACCCCGGTGCCAACACGTCGTCCTGGTTCGGCATGTTCGCGCCGGCCGGCACGCCGATGGCGATCGTGAAGAAGATGAACGCCGCCATGGTCTCGGTCGCCAATACGCCCGAGCTGCGGGCCCAGCTTGTGAAGTTCGCCAACCGGGCGACGACCAATACCCCCGAGGAGTTCGCCGAACTCATGAAGTCCGAATACGCTCGGCTCGGTGGGCTGATCCAGAAATACAAGCTGTCGATGGACTGACCGGGGCCGCATCGGGCAAGGTCGCGCAGGCCGGCCGGCTCGGGCCGGCCTGTGGTGTTTCGGACCGTCTTCGACGCGGCGCGGGCCCGGATGTCGGTGGCCGGATCGGGCCATCCACCCCAGGAGGCCCGTTCGTTGCACTCTCCACCCGCGATGGTACGAAAAGTTCGGCCGGAGGTTGATCCCGTCCAGCGGGATCTGATGATGCGGTTCGCCAGCCTGGGCGATAACTGCGAGTTCGCCGTGGCGCAACGGGCCGTTGGCGCCGAACCGATGGATCTGCTGCGTTGGGCCTGGACTCCGACCAACGTGGTGCTTCGTCTGCTCGTCGCGGATTTCGATCGGATCGAAGACCGGCTGACCGTTATCCGGACGCACGTTGCCTATGATGTGTTCAGTGAGCGTTACCGCTTTTCCTGGCACACGTGGCTCAAGCAGATCGACTACGATCCAGACTCGGTCCTGGAGATTGAACAACGGCGCCTGCCCGGCATGGCGGCGAAGCTCCGCAAGGAAATCCGGGAGGCGTCGCGCATCTTCGTGATCAAGCGGACGCTGGCGGATCTGGATACCCGGCAGGTTCGGCAAATCCACATGGTCATGCAGCGCTATGGCAATCCGGTTCTGATGTATGTCTCCCTGGGGGACTCGATCGCGGTCCGGGAGGTTCGCCCCCGCCTGCTGCATGGCACCTTGCCAGGCTTCGCCGACCCGAATCGGGTGCCGACGACGACGCCAACGGATTCGTGGCTGGCGTTGTGCCAGGCGGCGGCGCGCCTCGTGGACGAGCGATATGGTGAGACGGCCCCAGCCAATGTGCCTGCATAAAGGCTGGACCGCCTTGGCCATTCCGGCCGGGGGTGCGACACTGTCCGCGGGCTGACCAAATCCGCCTGAGGCGCAAAGCCGAGACAACAAAAGGGAGACTTACGATGACCAGGAAACTGGCGATCACAAGGCGACTGGCCGCGACCTTCGCGGCCGGGCTGCTCATGACGGCCGGACCGGCCATGGCGCAGGGCACGCCCTGGCCCAACAAGCCGATCAAGATCGTTGTAAACTACCAGCCAGGCGGTTCCACCGACAACGCCACCCGGCCCTATCTGCCGCATCTCGCCGCGATCCTCGGCCAGCAGGTGGTGATCGAGAATAAGGGCGGAGCATCCGGTGCGATCGGGATGGAGGCGGTGGCGAAATCCGCCCCCGATGGCTACACCTTCGTCACCACGCCAGTCGCCACGCCGACCATCGTGCCGCAGGCGCGCAAGGTCGGGTTCGATCCGTTCAAGGATCTCGTGCCGGTTTCGCGGTTCTGTGACTACACGATCATCCTGACGGCGCATCCCTCGATCGGGGTGAACACCGTGCAGGAACTGGCCGCGCTGTCCAAGGCCAAGCCCGGCACGCTGAACCTGGGCGGTGTCGGCGTCGGCACGCTGACGCAGTTGATCACCATCATGTTCAACAAGGAGTCCGGATCGGACCTGGCCTACGTGCCCTATCGCGGTGCGGGAGAGGCCTTGCCTGATCTTCTCGCCGGCGTGGTGCAGACCTACCTCGATCCCAACGCGCTGCCGCATGTGAGCGCGGGCAAGCTCAAGCTGCTGGCGGTGATCGATCGCGTCCGCCATCCCGACTTCCCGAATGTGCCGATGCTGAGCGAAATCTACCCCTCGCTCGACTTCGTGGGCTGGTTCGGGATGTATGCCCCGGCCGGCACGCCTCCCGAGATCGTCAAGCGCATGTCGGATGCGATGAACAAGGTCTCGGCGATGCCCGAGATGCAGGCACACCTGCTCAAGTTTGCGATCCGTCCGGTACAGAGCTCGCCCGAGGAGTTCGCGAAGGACCAGAAGAAGGACTGGGACCGCTATGGCGCGCTGATCCGCGAAGCCAACATCAAGATGGAGTGACGGCCCGGTGGTGGCGGGGCGCTACGTCATATGGGCCCCGCCGTTCACATGCATGGATTGCCCGGTGATATAGCGGGCCTTGTCCGAACATAGATACGCAACCATTCCCGCGATTTCATCCGGCTGCCCCCGGCGCCCCAAGGGCGAGTCCGGCAAAGTGGCGCGCCCCTGATTGCCGCCGGCCGCGAAGCCGCGAATCGTCTCGATGGAGCCTGGGACCACGGTATTCACCGTGATGTTGTGGGGCGCCAGTTCCTTGGCCAGCGCGCGGGTCAGGCCGACAATGCCAGCCTTGGCGGCGATCGCGTGCACGCGCCCGACCGCGCCGACATGGGATGAAATCCCGCCCAGGTTGATGATCGTCCCACCCCCGGCGGCGATGATGTGCGGCGCGGCGGCATGCGCGCAGTAGAACGCGCCATCCAGCGTCGCGCCCATGATTTCCCGCCACTCCACGGGCGTCATCTCCAAAAACGGGGTTTGCCGGCGGATCGAGGCGTTGTTGACCAGCACATCCAACCGTCCGAACCGGCGCGTGGTCGCCTCGATCAGGCCCACCGCCTGCGCGTGATCGGAGATATCGGCCATGTGCGTATCGGCCTCACCCCCGGTCTCCCGCACCAGGCGGGCGGTCTCCCGTGCCTCGGTCTCCGACGCGCGGGCCGTGGTCATGATCCGGAATCCGTCCTCGGCCAGCGCGAGCGCGATTGCCCGCCCAATATTCAAGGCACTGCCTGTGACCAGTGCCACCTTGCGTTCATCGGCCATGCGCGGGTCCCCCTTCGTGACGATTGGACTCCCGATGCGGAGTGGTGTGCAATAGGGCATCACCATCCACCAGGAGGAAACCATGTCCAAGGCCCCCTCATCCGAGTCCCGTGACCGCGTGCGCGCGGTTGTCCCCAAGATGATCGACCTGACCGAGAAGGTTCTGTTCGGCGATGTCTGGGAACGCCCCGACCTTTCCAAGCGCGACCGCAGCCTGATCGTCTGTGCCGTGCTGGTAGCGACCTACCGGCCGGAGCAGCTCAAGGGCCATCTCCAGCGCGCGCTGGACAACGGCCTGACCAAGGCCGAGATCTCCGAAATGATCACCCATGTCGCGTTCTATGCCGGCTGGCCCGCGTCCATGTCCGCCGCCAACATCGCGCGTGAGGTTTTCGAGAACAACCCGTAACGGGTACCTTCCCCCTTCCGTCAAGGCAGGGAACCGGGGGGAGGGGTCTTCGCCTCTCCCCCCGTGCGTTTTGCGTTTTCCGACCCGACAGGTGAATACATGAAAGCTGGCTTCATCGGCCTCGGCACCATGGGTGCCAGCATGGCCGCCAATCTGCAGAAGGGCATCCAGAAGGATGGCCATACGGTCGTCGTGCATGATGTCCGCAAGGAATCGGCCGCGTCCCACATCAAGAACGGCGCCGTCTGGTCCGACAGCCCGGCCGCCCTGGCCGCCGAGTGCGACGTCATTTTCTCCTCCCTGCCGGGTCCGGTCGAGTTCGACGCCGTCTCCTATGGCGACAAGGGCCTGCTGGCCGGCATCCGCAAGGGCGCGGCCTATTTCGACCTGACCACCAACTCGCCCTCGACCGTCCGCAAGGCCCATGCGGATTACGAGAAGAAGGGCGCCTACCTGTTCGACGCCCCGGTCAGCGGCGGCCCGCGCGGCGCGGCGACCGGCAAGCTCGCCATTTGGTGCGGCGGCGACGCCGATGTGTTCGAGAAGTGGTTCCCGGTCCTCGCCACCATCGGCGACCAGGCGAAGTATATCGGCCCGATCGGTGCCGGTTCCGTCGCGAAGCTGGTGCATAACTGCTACGGCTACATCGCGACCGCCGCGGCGGCCGAGGTGTTCAGCATGGGCGTCAAGGCCGGCATCGAACCCTTGGCCATTTGGGAAGCCGTCCGCCAGGGCGCGCTGGGACGGCGTGGCGCGTTCGATTCGATGGCCGACCAGTTCCTGCCCAATAAGTATGAGCCGCCGGCCTTCGCGTTGCGCCTCGCGCACAAGGACGTCTCGCTCGCGACCCAGCTTGGCCGCGAACTGAACGTGCCGATGCGCCTGGCGAACCTGGCGCTGGCCGATCTGTCCGAGGGGCTGAACCGCGGCTGGGGCAA
The DNA here is from genome assembly GCA_947476855.1 of Acetobacteraceae bacterium. The sequence goes on along the minus strand of CANJSR010000170.1, from coordinate 1,730 downwards.
CCGGGACTCGCGTTCAATCATGCTGCTGCAGACCGAGCGGGCCGGCGTCGAGGTCAAGGTCGACCCGCAGCGCCTGGCCGAAGCGCTGGACAACAAGGCGAAGAACGGCTGAGCCAAACCGGGGGGCGCCTGTCCGGGCGTCCCCCTTCCGCCTACAGCAACCCCTCCTGCCGGAAGCTGACCCATCGGCCCCCGCCGATCACCACATGATCGTGCACGGTGATCCGCAACGCCTCGCAGGCAAGCTGGATCGCTTTGGTCATGGTGATGTCGTCACGGGAGGGTGTGGGGTCGCCGCTCGGGTGGTTATGCACCAACACGATGGCCGTCGCGTGCAGTTCCAGCGCTCGGCGTACCACCTCTCGCGGGTAGACCGGGGCGTGGTTGACCGTGCCCTGGCCCATCACCTCATCGGCCATCAGGCGGTTACGATTGTCCAGGAACAGCACGCGGACCTGTTCGGCTTTCTCGTGGCCGAGCGCCGCGATCAGATATTCTATCAGGCGGTCCCAACTCGCCAGCACCGGCTTGTCCATGACCTCCGACCGCAGCAGCCGCAGCGCGGCGGCCTGAACCAGCTTGAGCGCGGCGGTCCCGGCTTCCCCCAACCCATCCACCCGCATCAGGTCGGCGGGCGGGGCCGAGATCACCGCGCCGAAATTGCCAAACACCCCCAGCAGCGCCCGCGCGATCGGCTTGGTGTCCCGCCGGGGCAGGGCCAGGAACAGGACCATCTCCAGCATTTCGTGATCGGCGAGCGCCGTGGGCCCCGCGGTCAGCAACCGGTCCCGCATGCGCGCGCGATGACCCTCGGCGCCATGCACGCTGGCCTGCGTACCCGCCATGTCGAACAGCATCGGCGCGTCCGCCATGCCCGTCGGCTTCGTCCTGCCAGCCATCGCCCCGCCGTCCCGAAAGACGGCAGCCTAGGCGGGAAAGGTTACCGATCAGCTAACGCCGAGGGGTGGCTTGTCCATCCCGGACGGGGAGAGGGTGAAGATTTCGTATCCATCCTCGGTCACGCCGATCATATGCTCGAACTGCGCGGACAGGCTGCGGTCGCGGGTCACCGCTGTCCAGCCGTCGTCGAGGATCTTCACCTCCGGCCGGCCCGCGTTCACCATCGGCTCGATCGTGAAGAACATGCCGGGCCGCAGCACGGGGCCTTCGCCGGTGCGGCCGAAATGCAGGACGTTCGGCGGTTCATGAAAGCGCCGACCGATGCCGTGGCCGCAGAAATCGCGCACCACGCTGAAGCGGTGCCCCTCCACGAAGGTCTGGATCGCGTGGCCGATGTCGCCGAAGGTGCGGCCCGGCTTGACGATTTCCACCCCCCGCATCAGCGCTTCATACGTTACGTCGATCAGGTTGCGCGCCCGGGTGCTGGGCGCGCCGGCGGAGTACATCCGTGAAGAATCCCCGTGCCAGCCGTTCAGGATCACGGTCACGTCGATATTCAGGACATCGCCCTTCTCCAGCTTCCGCTCGCCGGGGATGCCGTGGCAGACGACGTGGTTGATCGAGGTGCAGATCGACTTCGGGTAGCCGCGATAGTTCAGCGGCGCCGGGGTCGCGCCAGCCGCCAGGATGAAGTCATGGCAAATCTGGTCGAGTGCCCCTGTCGTGACGCCGGGCCGCACATGCTCATGGATCATGTCCAGGGCCTCGGCCGCCAGCCGCCCCGCGGCGCGCATCGGGGCGAAATCCTCCGGCGTGTGAATCGTGATGCT
>CANJSR010000169.1 GCA_947476855.1 Acetobacteraceae bacterium | reverse complement strand
GCGGGATGGGCCGGTCGGGCACCATGCATGCGTGGGAGCAGGAGGGGATCGTCCCCGACATCCAGGTCATCGCCAAGGGCCTGGGCGGTGGCTATCAGCCGATCGGCGGCATCCTGATCGCCGATCGCGTGGTACAGGCGTTGGCGAATGGCTCGGGCGGATTCCTGCACGGTCAGACATACCAGGCCCATCCCGTCGCCTGCGCGGCGGCGCTGGAAGTGCAGCGGATCATCCGTGATGACCGCCTGGTCGACAATGTCCGCGCCATGGGCGTGAAGCTGGAACAGGCACTGACCGAGCGGTTCGGCAACCACCGGCATGTCGGCGACATTCGGGGCAGGGGCCTGTTCTGGGCGATCGAACTGGTCACCGACCGCGCGACCAAGGCGGTGTTCGATCCCGCGCTGAAACTCAACGAACGCGTGAAGGCCGAGGGCATCGCCCGCGGTGTCGCCACCTATCCGATGGGCGGCACGATCGACGGCAAGCAGGGCGACCATGTGATCGTGGCCCCGCCCTATATCGTCGACGAAGCCGACATCAATGCGATCGTCGAACGTCTGGGCGACGCGGTGGATGCGGCGCTGAAGGGCGTCGCCGTCTGATCTGTCGCGTTGCGTAATGAGGGGTCCGGGTGATGATCTGAACTTGCGATGCATTCGCAATACTCAGATCATCACTTGACGATTGGCGCGCATGACGCACATTGCGGCGATGCGCGACTTCTCCGAATTGTCTGAACGTGAAATCCTCGCCCTCGCCATCGCGAATGAGGAAGAAGACGGCCGTATCTACCTCGACATCGCCGAGGGGCTGCGTGCCGAGTATCCCGCCAGCGCGGGCGTCTTCTCCGCCATGGCGGCCGAGGAGAACGACCACCGCCGCATGCTGCTGGAGCTGTACCGGGAGAAGTTCGGCGAACATATCCCCCTGATCCGCAAGCAGGATGTCCGCGGCTTCCTGCGCCACAAGCCGGTCTGGCAGATGGTGCCGCTGAACCTCAAGGCGGTGCGCGACCTGGCCGAGAGTATGGAGGAGGAGACCGCCCAGTTCTACCGGCGGGCGGCGGCGCGCAGCCAGGACGTTTCGATCCGCAAGTTGCTGGGCGACCTCGCTGAGGCCGAGGACCGGCACGAGCAGAACGCCGAACGGCTGAGTTCCGAGGCCCTGCCGGAGAACGTGCGCGCCCGCGAAGACGCCCATGCCCATCGGTCCTTCGTGCTGCGGATCATCCAGCCGGGCCTGGTCGGGCTGATGGACGGGTCGGTGTCGACGCTGGCCCCGGTGTTTGCCGCGGCCTTCGCGACCGGCAATTCGTGGGAGGCGTTCCTGGTCGGCATGGCGGCCTCGATCGGCGCCGGCATCTCGATGGGCTTCGCGGAGGCGCTGTCCGACGATGGCAGCCTGACCGGACGCGGCGCGCCGTGGCTGCGCGGCGTGATCAGCGGGCTGATGACCACGGCGGGCGGCGTCGGGCACACGCTGCCGTTCCTGATCGCGGATTTCTGGGTGGCGACCGCGCTGGCGATCGTCGTCGTCGTGATTGAACTGGCGATCATCGCCTGGATCCGCTGGAAATACATGGACACGCCGCCCTTCTCGGCCGCGGTGCAGGTGGCCTTCGGGGGCGCGCTGGTGTTCGCCGCGGGTGTGCTGATCGGCAGTCATTGACGGGGCGTCGCCGATCCTGGGGCGATCATTCTCCGGTTTCGTTTGCGCGACGCGGAGCGGCTTCGCTACCAGGGACTCGCGCGCGAATCGGGGATTTGTCCTTGCCCCGGCGCCGAAGGAGAACGTCATGAAGACCTGGACCATTGCCTGCCTCGCGGCCGCCGCGCTGCTGACGGCCTGCTCATCCGACTCGACGACCGGCAACGCCGATGGCACGGGCGGAGCGGCTGGCGCCGGCGGGGCGGGTGCCTATGGCGCGGGCGGTGCTGGTGGCGCCGGGGGCATGGGCGGCGCGGGCGGTGCCGGCAACGGGGCCCCGGGCTCGCAGGAGGATCTGGTCGCCTCGGCCGGGGACCGCATCTATTTCGACACCGACCAGTCCCGCGTGAACGAGGAAGCGCGCGGCATCCTGACCCGGCAGGCCGAATGGCTGAAGCGGAACCCGCAGGTCAGCGTCTGGGTCGCCGGCAACTGCGATGAGCGTGGGACGGTCGAATACAACCTGGCCCTGGGCCAGCGGCGCGCCAACTCCGCCCGCGACTATATCGTGGCGCAGGGCGTGGCGCGGGAGCGGATGGAGACCATCAGCTTCGGCAAGGACCGCCCGATCGACAGCGGGTCCAACGCCGAATCCTGGTCGCGCAACCGCAACGCTATCACATCCGTCAAGTAGCGCGGATCATTCCATCGGGGCGGTTGTCGGCGTGATCCAGCCGATGACGGCGCCGGTGGGGTCGGAGACGATGGCGATCCGGCCCACCCCGGGAATATCGAAGGCAGGGCGGCAGACCTGGCCGCCCGCCGGCCCGACCTTTTCCAGGCGGGCGTCGATGTCATCCACCGCGAGGTAGCTGAGCCAGTGCGAGGGCGTGCCGGACGGCATGTCCGGGACCATCGCCATGATCCCGCCCACGGGCTTTCCATCCTTCTGGGCGATCCAGTAGGTGCCGATATCGGGCATCTCCATCCCCTCGAACGTCCAGCCGATCGTGGCGGCGTGGAAGGCCTTTGCCTTCTCGACGTCGTGGGTCATCAACTCGTTCCAGTAGAAGGTGCCGTGTTCCATGGCGGGTTCTCCTGTGTTCAGCCGAATGCGGGGCGCGATCCGGCGATTTCGGTGATCAGCTTGCGGCGGATGGCGCGGGCGAATTCCTCGAACGTGGCGGCGGCGATCAGGAAGGAGCCGTCCCCGCCGATCACGTGGTCGCGGTAGTAGGTGTCCAGCCAGGGCTCCAGTTCCAGGATCGGCAGGCCGTTGATCACCAGGCCCGCCGCCACCGCCTGGTCCCGGGCCAGTTCCGTCCGTCTGCCGCGGTTGTTCACGCCGTCGCCGGATATGTCGATCGTCCGCCGCTCCGCCGGGAAGGGGCAGCGGGGGAACTGGTTGGCCGAGAAGTCGATGGCTCCGCTGATGGATGTGCCGCCACCGAACAGCTCCCGCGGGGCGGCGTCGATCGCGGCGGCGAAGGCCGCGGCGGCCGGGGGGCCGTCCACCAGCGTCCAGTCGACCGCGATGGTCTGCATCGAGGGGCCGGTCCATTGCAGCATCATCACCGCGATCGACCGGGTGACGGTGTTGCCGATGGCCGACTGCACGGCGGGATCGCGGAAAGCGGCGGCGTAGCCGTCCTTCTGCAGGACAAAGCGCGGCATATTGACGCTGCCCGACGCATCGACGGCCAGCACGAGTTGCAGCGAAGTCGGAGGGCCGGACCGGGCCGGGCGGGTCAGCAGCAGGGCGGCGGGGACCAAAGCGGGAAGCATGCGACGGGTGAGCATCGGGTGCCTCCTGCTGGTCCGGCGTCCTATCCGCCGCCGGCCGCGTCGATCGCCGCGTTCAGCGCCTTGACCCCGGCGCCGGGACCATCGGGATGGTTCCACACGCAGCCGACCACTGCCAGGAAATCCGTCCCCGCGCGGACCAGCGGCCCACAGTTTTCCGGCGTGATGCCGCCGATCGCGCAGGATGGCAGCTCCATCAGGTCGGACCACCATTGCAGGATCTCGGGGTCCAGGAGGTTCTTCACCTCCTTCGTCGTGGAGGGAAAGAAGGCCCCGAAGGCGACATAGTCGGCCCCGTCTTCCCCCGCCTGCATCGCGAGATCCCGGCTGCCCTTGCAGGTGACGCCGAGGGTCAGGTCGGGACCCATGATCCGGCGGGCTTCGCGGGCCGGCATGTCGTCCTGGCCCACATGAGCGCCGTCGCAGCCGGTCTGCACGACCAGGTCGGCGCGGTCGTTCAGCAGGAACGCCACGCCGCGTGCCTGGCACACCGGCCGCAGCGCGTCGATCGCCCGTTTCCAGGCGTCATCGGTTTCGTTCTTGATGCGAAGCTGCACCGCCGCCACGTCGCCGCCATCCAGCGCCGCCGCCATCAATTTGGCGAACGGCGCGGGATCGAAGCGTTCCGGCGTGATCAGGTAGACGCGGCAGCGATCCTTGCCGCCGCTGTCCATCGTGGCCATGGCTCAGGCTTTGCCCTGGTAGATCTCGATGATCTTGTTGAGCATGGCCATCGCTTCGTCACGCGGGCGCTGGAACGTGTTGCGTCCGATGATCGATCCGTTGGCGCCGCCGTCGCGCAGGCCGCGGACTTCGTCATACAGGCCTTCGAGGTCCTTCGCCTCACCGCCCGAGAAGACGACGATGCGCTTGCCGTTGAAGGACGACTGCATGACGTGGGCGACGCGCTTGGCGAGGGTGGAGCCGTCGAAGTTGGCGTAGCTCTTTTTCGCGGCTTCCAGGCTGACGACCTCGGTCGGCGGCTTCACCTTGATGATGTGGGCGCCCATCAGCGCGGCCATGTGCGCGGCATAGGCGCAGATGTCGACGGCGGTTTCGCCGGCCTTGTCGAGGTTCGGGCCGCGCGGATAGCTCCAGACCACGACCGCGAGGCCGGCGTCCTTGGCTTCGGCGCTCAGTTCGCGCAGCTCCTCCATCTGGGCGAAGGCGTATTCGCTGCCCGGGTAGATGGTAAAGCCGATGGCGGCACAACCCAGGCGCAGCGCGTCCTTCACCCCGGCTGTCACGGCCTGGTCCTTGTTGGTGGCCAGGCTGTTGGAGCTGTTCACCTTCAGGATGGTCGGGATCTGCCCGGCGAAGGTATCGGCGCCCTGGGACAGCATGCCGAGCGGCGCGGCGTAGGCGTTGAGGCCGGCCTGGATGGCGAGCTGGTAGTGGTAGTGGGGATCATAGGCGGCGGGATTGGGGGAGAAGCTGCGGGCCGGCCCGTGCTCGAATCCCTGGTCGACCGGCAGGATCACGACCTTGCCGGTCCCCGCGAGGCGTCCCGTGCAGAGAATGCGCGCGAGGTTGGCCTTCACGCCTGGATTCTCACCTTCGTACCATGTGAGCATTCTTCTGACGACCTGTGACACGCGCATGGGTCCGAGCCTTTCCTGGAGGACATTTCCGGCGCTCGTCCTAACCCAGAGCGTCGCCGGTGTCACGTGGTGCGTCTCGTTTGGCGCATCGCGCCGGGGTGCGTCTCGTCTGGCGTATCGCGCCGGGGTGCGTCTCGTCTGGCGTATCGCGCCGGATGGCCATGGCCGGACCCGCCGCCGATGGTCTGCGTTACGATCACGGTTTTTCTCGAATGATTCACGGTTCGTGTGTCCATCGGCGACAATCTGTGATTGCGAGCATCCGAGGGATCAGGCACTCTGTCGCTCATGCCGTACGTGCACGTGGGGCCTGTAGACGTGCATGGTTATTCGGCTAGCCGAGACCGTGGGGATAGAAGACATAATGTACGGAACCGTACCCGAACACCGGGACCGTCAGGGGTGCTTACCCCGCGGCCCGCGCGGAGGCCGCCGGATGATCGCCGGCGCGATTCTCTCCATGGGGTTGGCGATCGCCGCCGCTTCCCCCGCAGTCGCCCAGGCCGTGGGTGACAAGGTCACCGGCCAGTTCGCCTTTGGCTCCAAGCAGATCCCGCTGCCGACCGGCACCTGGACCGTCGCCGGCGTCGGCACCCAGGCGTTCCGCAACGCCGATATCGGCGCCTTCGGCACCATTCAAAGCGCGATCCTGTTCCTGGTGCGCGACAACACCGTCCAGGCGGTGCTGGAAGTGAACGGCAACACGATCCCCGTGAACAATGGCTGGGGCCGCACCCGTGCCTGCACGGAAGACAGCCAGGCGCTGCTGCTGATCACCCGCTACAAGACCGGGTGGGAAACCTCGTGCCAGTTCGTGCGCGCCACCCGCTTCGATGCCGACACCGCCGGCCCCGGCGCCTGGGAACAGGCTCGCGCACAGGCCAAGCAGGGCAAGCTGACCCTGCCGAAGGTGTGGCTCACCGCAGGCTTCCGCGTCAGTGACCGCCAGGACATCGTCGACGCGCGCTTCCATCTGAACCCGACCGAGCTTCTGGGGCCGGACGCCGGTCGCCTGGTCGACCCGGCCGACTGGGCGCCCGCCGCGATCAAGAACGACCCGCTGCGCCAGGGCGCCACGCAGGCCGTCGCCGCCTGGGCCACCGGCTTCGACGCCTGGGTCCAGCGTGGCCTCCGCAACCAGATCACCGACGCCCCCGGCCCGCTGCCGCGCGTCGCCGGATCGGTCTCGGCGTTCGAGGACGCGAAGCTCGCCGATCTGCGCCGCCTGTATGGCGAAGGCCGGATCAGCAAGGAAACCTACGAAGCGCAGGCCGAGATCGCCCGCAAGGAAGCGCCGGAGTTCAAGCCCAACACGGCCCTGCTGTCGAACGCGGTGCAGAAGAACATCTCCTTCCGCTCCTTCGGCACCTTCGTGGATTACGGCATCGCCTATGTCGTGACCGCCAGCAGCTATGTCTCCTGGGGCATCGCGCTGACGCTGAACGCCACCGACTCGGTCTGGTTCGTGCTGAACGACCAGTACTGGGACAACTACTACGCCAAGCTGAACACCCATGATTCCGAGCGTGTGATCGACTTCGTCTATGTCGGTGACAACGGTACGGGCAACGGGAAGGAGCCGAAGGCATGACCATCCGGTCCTTCTTCCCCAGGATGTTCCTGGCCCTGGCGGCACTGCTCGCCGTCTCGGTCCTGGCACCCGCCTTCGCGCAGGGCCCGCTCCGGATCGGCAGCACGGTTGAACGTACGCTGCGGATCGACGGCAAGCGCCTGACACTGCCGATCGGCGCCTGGACCGTCGCCGCCGATGGCGCCAGCGAATGGAACGACACCAGCCTGGGGGCCTATGGCTACCTCCGCACGGTCATCCTGTTCCGCGTGGTCGATGGCAAGCTCGACACCGTGCTGGAGGTGAACGCCAACGTCCTGCCCACCCTGGACGGCTGGGGCATGACCGCCGCCTGCGCCCGCAATGACCTGGTGCTGGCCGTCATCCGCTACCGCGCCGGCTGGGACGGGTCGTGCTATTTCGTGACCCATACGCTGATGGCGCGCGATACCACGCCGATGTGGCGGCGCGCGCGCGACTTCGCGGCGCAGAACCGCCTGGTCGTCCCGCGCATGATGCTGACCGCCGGCTTCCGCTCGGCCAACCGCACCGACGTGCTGGATGTCCGCTATCACTTCGCCGGCGAAACCCGCGGCATCGGCGTCGAAGCCGCCGATCGCTGGAAGGACTCCGCCTGGATGGCCTACCGGCTGGACCAGGACAAGACCCGCGAGACCTTCGCCCGCGCCGTCAGCGACTGGGCCGTCGGCTACAGCGGCGTCGTCGATGCCGGCCTGAAGAACCGCGTCCTGACGGAAGACCCCGTCGCCATGCCGGAAGCCGCCAAGGCCAACGCCGTGGTCGATGTCGTCTCCCGCCGGCTCGCGGAACTGGAACTGCTGCGCCAGGGCGGCGCCATCACCCAGCAGGAGTTCGACGCCCAGGCCCGCTCGCTCAAGGAACATGGCCTGGGGGCGAGCAGCAACGCGCCCGACCTCGCGACCGTCACCGCGGTCAAGGCGCTGTCCTACCGCATCATCGTGTCGATCTCCCACATCTTCGTCGACTACTACTGGACGGGGAACTACGTGGCGACCGGCGCGCTGGAAGTGCTGCAGATCACCATCAACAGCGCCAAGTTCTACCTGCATGAGCTTGGCTGGGCGAAGTACAAGGGTATCCCGCGCACCGACGCCGCCCGCGTCGTCGACTTCAAGTATATCGGCGTCGACATCTGACGCCGCCCGTCCCTCTCCAGGAGTTCTGTCCATGAAGTGCCGATCCCTCGCGGTTGCCATGGTCGTCGCGGCTGGCGTGACCGTTTCTCCGGTCCTGTCCACCCCGGCCGCGGCGCAGCAGATGAACATGTCGAACGCCGTCGCGACCGGTCTGCCGATCGCCCTGTGGGCGATCACCGGCGGCGTGCTGGGCGCTGTGGTGTGGCCGATGGTCTCCACCGGCGCCTTCGTCGCGGCCCCGATCAACAGTGTCGGCGCCCTGATGAACCCCGGCGCGGCCGTCGGCACCGTCATTGGCGGCGTCGGCTACTACATGACGCGTTGAGCATGCGTCGGATCTCCCCCGCGACGGCCCTGGCGGTCGCGGCCGCCCTGTCGCTCGCGCCCGTCTTGGCGCGACCGGCCCGGGCACAGGTCAGCGCGCCCGACCCCGAACCCGTCCTCTCCCACGTCCTGCCCGTCGCGGCCGGGGCGCTGGTCGGGACCGCCGTCACCTTCTTCATCCTGCCGCTGATCGTGCCGGCGATGGCCTCGGGCGTGCCCACCGTCGGACCGGCGGTGGCAACCCCATACATAGGCGCCATCGGCGCGGCTGTGGGCGGAGTCATCGGCTACACGATGTTCAAATAAGGTCTCCCTTGCCCCCCTCCCTCTCTGAAGTCTTCCGCGCCTTCTTCAAGCTCGGCCTGCTGTCATTCGGCGGGCCGATCGCGCATCTGGGCTATTTCCGGGACGAACTCGTCGTCCGCCGGAAATGGCTGGATGAGGCGGGGTACGTCGACCTGGTCGCCCTGTGCCAGTTCATGCCGGGACCGGCGTCGAGCCAGGTAGGCTTCTCCCTCGGCGTGCTGAGGGGGAACAGCCTGCTGGGCGGGATCATTGCGTGGTTCGCCTTCACCATGCCCTCGGCCCTGGTGCTGCTGGCCTTCGCCCTCGCGGCGGCGGCCTTCACGGGGCCGGTGGCGGACGGGTTCCTGCACGGGTTGAAACTGGTGGCCGTGGCGGTGGTGGGGCAGGCTATCTGGGGCATGGCCCGCAACCTGACGCCCGACCGTACGCGGGCCGGCATCGCGCTGGCGGCCATGGCGATCGTGGTCTTCGTCGCGGGTTCGATCGGCCAGATCGCCGCGATCGGGGTCGGGGCCATCGCCGGAATCAAGTTCTGCAAGGTGGAGACGCATAGCCAGATCGGGCATCTGCGCTTCCCCGTCTCCCGCGTCGCAGGCCTGATTTCGCTGGGCCTGTTCGCGGCCCTGCTGGTGCTGCCGCCCATCCTGGCGCAGGTGACCGGCAACCAGGCGTTGAAGCTGTTCGACGCTTTCTACCGGTCCGGCGCGCTGGTGTTCGGCGGCGGCCACGTCGTGCTGCCGCTGTTGCAGGCCGAGGTCGTGAACACCGGCTGGGTCACGCCCGAGATCTTCCTGGCCGGCTACGGCCTCGCGCAGGCGGTGCCCGGTCCGCTGTTCACCTTCGCCTCCTACCTCGGCGCGCTGATGGGGCCGGCGCCGAACGGGCTCCTGGGCGCCGGGATCGCGCTGGTCGCGGTGTTCCTGCCGGGCCTGCTGCTGATCTACGGGATGCTGCCGTTCTGGGACCAGTTGCGCGGCCGCAAGGGCGCGCAGGCGGCGATGCGCGGCGCCAACGCCGCCGTGGTCGGCATCCTGGGGATGGCGCTTTACGATCCGGTCTGGACCAGCGCCGTCCTGAGCCCGCGCGACTTCCTGCTGGCGCTTGTGGGGTTCCTCGCCCTGACGATGTGGGACGCGCCGCCCTGGATGGTGGTCGTC
>CANJSR010000168.1 GCA_947476855.1 Acetobacteraceae bacterium | reverse complement strand
CTGGCAACCGCTGATGTGCCTGATTGTCGTGCTGGATTGATCCGAGGTGTGAGAGGATGAACGCGGTACCTTTTGACACGTTGAAAATGGCGGACAAGCTCGAAAGCTCAGGGTTCAGCGCGCAGCAGGCGGCCGGGGTGACCGGGGCCGTGGCGGATGCGTTGCACGAAGCGGAACTCGCGACCAAGGGCGATGTTGAGCGGTCGGGGGCGGCGCTGCTGGCGGAGATGGCGGTGCTACGCACGGACATGATGGCGATCCGTGCGGAACTGAAGGCCGATATCGCGCAGGTCCGCACCGAGCTCAAAGCCGACATCGCGCACGTCCGCACCGAACTCAAGGGCGACATGGCGGCGTTCCGGGCGGAGGTGAAAGGCGACATGGGCACCTTTCAGGCCGAACTCCGCGCCGACATGGGGCGCTTCCGCTCCGAACAACGGGGCGCGATCGAGCTGCTGCGCCGCGACATGACCATCCGACTCGGAACCATGATGGTCGCCGGATTCGGGGTCATGCTCGCGGCGATGCGCTACATGCAGCTACACCCGTAGGCGCGTCGGCCCCTACGGACCGCCATTCGCCATCCAGCCGCCATCCACCGACATGATCGTGCCGTTGATCCACGACGCCGCGGGAGACGCCAGGAAACACGCCATCCCCGCGATATCCGCCGGCCGGCCCAGCCGCCGCATCGTCGTCCGGGCCAGCAAGGGAGCACGGTCCAGCTTGCCCTCCTGGATCAACCCCTCAACCATCGCCGTCTGCACATAGCCCGGCGCGATGCCGTTCACGCGCACGCCGGACGGTCCCCACTCACTGGCCAGCGTCCGCACGAGCTGAGACACCGCGCCCTTGGTCGTCGTATAGGCCACCCGGTTCGGCGCCGCGGTCAGGCCGTAGATGCTGCTGGTCGCCAGGATCAGCCCCGACCCCGCCGCCACCATCCGACGCCCCGCCGCCTGCGCGGTCAGGAACACGCCGGTCAAATTCACATCCAGCACCAGGCGCCATTCCGCCTCGGTCAGCTCCAGGCTGGGCTTGTTGGAGCTCATGCCCGCGTTCGCGAAGGCGACATCGACGCCGCCCCAGGCGCGATCCATCTCGATGAAGGCCCGCTCGATATCGGCGGCAACGGTGACCGAGCCCTCCACGCAGATCCAGTCAGCCGGCGCGGCTGGCACGACGGAACGATCGAGGATGCAGATCTTCCCGCCGCGCGCCGCATAGGCGTCGGCGGTGGCGCGCCCGATGCCATGGGCGCCGCCGGTGATCAGGACTCGGGTGCCAGCCGGCGGATCGGCGGAAAGGACAAGCGGGTCGATCATGGATTGGTTCCTCCTGTGTCTGACCGGTCCTATCCCATTCGGCACGATCCCATCCAGCCCGGTTTGCCCCGACCTCGGCCCCGGTGGTATCCGCCGGCTGGAACAGTGCAGGGAAGGAACAGCCGCATGACCAAAGTCGCCGTCATTGGAGCCGGATTGATCGGGCGTGCCTGGTCGATCGTCTTCGCCCGCTCGGGCTTTCAGGTCGCGCTGTGGGACAAGTTCGCCCACCAGATCCCCGCCGCCATGGAATTCATCGCCGACCGCCTGCCCGAACTGCACCAGGCCGGCCTGATCCAGGATGAGCCAGAGACCGTGCTGGCCCGCATCACGCCCCACCAGTCGATGTGGGAGGCGGTGAAGGACGTCGTCCACGTGCAGGAAAACGGGCCGGAACGCGTTCCTGAGAAGACCGCGTTGTTCGAGGAACTAGACCGCGCGGCACCGGCCGACGCCGTGCTGGCAAGCTCCACCAGCGGCATTCCCGCCAGCGCCTTTACCGAGGGGCTGCGCGGGCGGGCGCGCTGCCTGGTCGCCCATCCGGTGAACCCGCCTTACCTGGTGCCGGTGGTGGAGCTTTGCCCCGCGCCCTGGACCGATCCGGCGGTGGTGGAGCGGACGCGGGACCTGATGGCGCGCGCCGGCCAGGTTCCAGCTACCGTCAAGAAGGAGATGGACGGGTTCGCGCTGAACCGCCTGCAGGGCGCACTCCTGGCCGAGGCGTTCCGGCTGATCGCCGATGACGTAATCTCTCCGGCCGATCTGGACGCGCTGGTGAAGCACGGGCTGGGGCTGCGGTGGAGCTTCATGGGGCCGCTGGAGACGATCGACCTGAACGCACCGGGTGGGCTGGCGGATTACTGCGACCGGTATGGGCCGTTGTACGCGGCGATGCAGCGGCAGATGACTCCACTGGATTGGGACGCTGAACTGGTCGGGCGGTTGCAGGCCTCGCGGCGGGCGGAACTGCCGGCGAATTTGCAGCCGGTGCGGCAGGAGTGGCGGGATCGGCGGCTGATGGCGTTGCTGGCGCATAAGAAGGGGCAGCCGGAGTAGAGCGGGACTGAGCCGGAGCCGGATCGGGTGACCCGATCCGGCTGCGTAAGTGACGAGATGAGTACATACTGGAAAGAAATCTGAAGTCCGGAACGGACTATATTGTGTCCCACCAGGGGTTGGATTGACGATTGTAACGAATATCCCCAGGATGCATGCCATGCCTCATTCATGGTGGCAATAAGATATACGGGGAGTAAATATGATGACGGGATCACCCATCCTCGACATCACGATTGGCCTTGTTCTGATGTATTTGATGGTTTCGCTGTTCTGCTCGGTACTCCAGGAATGGATATCCCGCTCCCTGTCATGGCGCGCAGCCAACCTCGAAGCCGCAATCATCTACATGCTCGGCCCTATAACGTGTGCCGCCGAACAGCCGTCCGTTGCGGCGGCCGTGCTCCGGCACCCCCTGGTCAAGTTGGTGCCGGAAATCGAGAGACTGAAACAAGAGAAACCCTCGTACCTGTCAGCCAACAGCTTCGCGCTGGCGCTGATCAGCGCGCTCCGGCCTGCCCGCGCGGCGGACGGCACCCTGACATTTGGTGCGTTGCATGCCAGCGTCGAGGCTCTGGGGCAGCCCAACGCCTCGCTCAGAACCGCGCTGACCCCGATCCTGGCCACGGCCGAGGCCGACCTCAACAAGGCCATCAAGGGGATCGAGGCATGGTATGATTCGACCATGGAACGGGCCACGGGCTGGTACAAGCGCCGAGCGACACTCTGTTTGTTCTGGACTGGCTTCCTCCTGGCCGCGGCGGTGAATGCGGATAGCATACAGGTCGCTTACCGGCTGTCGGGCGACCAGACACTGCGTGACAAGGTTGCGGCCTATGCGGCGACGATCGCGCCGCCGGACGCCAAGCTCGATGAGGGGGTGAAGAAGGCCCAGGCCCTCGTCGCGAAGGAAGTGGAGAATGGGAAATTAAATGCCGCCTTCGGGCCGCTGCCGATTGGGTGGCAGGCCTGCTTTGGCACGACCCGCAGGGTCGATGCCTATGGAAACCCGGTGCACGACAAGGCCGGCAACGAAATCATTGATCAGCCGTTCAGCCCGGGGGCCTGCTATGGCGCGAAGGGGGAGGACATCTTGGCGTCGTGGGGCTGGGCGGTTCCGCTAAAGATCGTGGGATTGCTGATGACCGGGCTGATGGCATCCCTCGGCGGCCCATTCTGGTTCGAACTGTTGCAGAAGCTGAATGCATTACGCGCGGCGGGTCCGAAGCCTGCTCCAGCCACGCCAGCCACGCCAGCCACGCCAGCCACGCCAACCACTCCCGCGGTGAAGTAAACGGACCGGGAGCAGACGACTCCGGCCCCCGATCGCCTCGCCGAAGAGGCTGCGGTGATCAGGGGACGCAGGGGCGATGTTCGGGATACAAGAACGCTCGAACCCCTTGGCGCTCCCTGATGCATCGCCCTGATGCATCCATGGGGCGTCTCCTGTAACCTCCCCCTATGACCCACCAACGCACACCCCCAGGCCATGCCGTCTCCTGACCTCGATGTCGTGGTGATCGGCGCCGGCCTCGCGGGTCTCGGTGCCGCCACCGCCTTGCGGGACGCCGGCCGGCGCTGCCTCGTGCTCGAAGCCGCGGGCCGGATCGGCGGCCGAGCGTGGACGACGTATCCGGAGGCGCTGGGTGGGGCGTGGTTTGATATGGGGGCGTTCTGGTTTCACGACGCCGCCCGCAACCCGCTCGTCGACATCGCCCGCCGGCATGGGGAAACACTGCTCCGTTCGGACGAACTCCGCACCGAACGGACCCTCGTAGATGGCCGCCCGGCGACCGAGGCTGAACGCGCCGACTACGACGCCGCCTGGCCCCGCTTCGAGGCGGCGGCCGACGCCCTGATCGCCCGCCACGGCGACGTGTCGATGGCCGATGTGACCCGCCACCTGACCGACGACCCCTGGGCACCGACGATCGAGGCGTGGGAGGCGCCGGTCATCTGCACCGCCCCCGCGGACCGGTTCAGCGCCCTTGACTGGCGACGCAACGCGCTCGGCGGGTTCAACCTGGTGCCGGAGGGTGGCATCGGCGCCTTCGTCTCCCGCAGGCTGGGGCAGGGGCTGGACATCCGGCTGAATACGCCGGTCCGACGCATCCGCTGGGATGGGGCAGGCGGGCAGGTGACGGTGGAGACCGATCGCGGCGCGATCACCGCGCGGGCCTGTATCGTGACCGTCTCGACCGGCGTGCTGGGTTCAGGGGCCCTGGCGTTCGATCCGCCCTTGCCGGCGCTGGTCCAGGACGCCGTGGCCAACCTGCCGATGGGTATGGCGATCAAGGTGGCGCTGCGGGCGACCGGCGCGGATCGGCTGGGTTTGCCGCCGCATTGCTCGGTGGACCGGCGGGTCGGACGCGAAGCAGATCCCTTCGTGCCGTTCCAGTTCTGGCCGTTCGGGCGGGACTATGTGCAGGGCTGGATCGGCGGGCCGCTGGCCTGGGACCTGGCGGCGGCGGGGGAGGACGCGATCGTCGATCATGCCATGGGGCAGCTGCGCGCGCTGTTCGGCAACCGGGTCGATCGCCTGTTCGCCGGTGGCGGGCGTTTCGTGACCGGCTGGGACGCCGATCCCTGGGTGCGGGGCGCCTATTGCTATGCCACTCCGCACCAGGCCGACGCGCGGGGCCGCCTTGGGGCACCCATCGCCGATGGGCACCTGATGTTCGCCGGAGAGGGCTGCAACATCCCCTATGCCGGCACAGTCGCCGGCGCCTGGATCAGCGGCCAGGACGCGGCGAAAGCGGTTGGTGCCTGTCTGGCGCCTTAGGCGGACTCGCCTGGGCGAGTCCGCGTGGGATCAGGCGGTCTTGCGGCGACGGCGGATGGCGACCATCCCGAGCAGTCCGACGCCGAGGGCAGCCATCGAGGCAGGCTCCGGCACCGTGTTGACCACCATGCTGACGGACCCGAGGGACATCCCATCGCCACCGCAGGCGCCGGTGCCGCAGATGGCTTCCAGGGTGAAGATATAGCTGTTCACGATGTCCGGATCCGCCATGGGCAGGAAGTAGGCCGCCACGCCGGCGAAGCCCATATTGGTCGAATCCTGCTGGCCGTGGTCCGAGCCCAGCGCGGGGCCATGTTCGGTTGTCGTGCCGACATCATAGCCGGCGGCACCGGGCCAGTTCTTCATGTTGAAGGTGATGGTCCCGCCGTTGCCGACATCCGTCACACTGAGGTTCAGGGCGGACAGGTCGTCGCGGGTGGAGACTCCGCTCGTGTCGATATAGGAATAGTTGAAGCTGAACGCCCAGCGCGGCGCGAAGCCGGGCGCGAGGCCGGTGGACGCGGTGTAAACATTTCCGACAGGCGTGATCGGGCCGAGGAACGGACGGCTCGCCTGCAGGCCGAACTCGTAGACACCCGCTGTTTCGACCGTCCAGTTGGTGTTTGGGTTGCCGGTGCCGAAATACGTACCGGCGGGACCGGCGAGACCGGTGTTGAACACGGGGGCAGCCTGGGCCGCCGCGGGAAGCAACGCCAACCCGAGGGCCACGAAACTGACTGAAGTCAAATAACGCATGGACTATCTCCTGATTGGCCGGGACGTATGGTGTCAGCCAGTCGTTCACCCGGTCTACCAGTGATGCCTTAGCAATAACTGTGCCTATTTTATTTTCGTTGATTCAAAACAATTTATTTATGACATATGAGCAATGAGAGCGCCGAGCTGTAAGGTTCTTCGACAAGACAAGGGACACATCCCTTGGCAAGCGGCTGCCCTGTGGCCGGCCTCGGGGACGGACCGCTCGTCAGACCCCTGCGGGGCGCATCCGGGGTGGCAGGGTGGCCAGGCTCTCGGTCGTGTCGAAATCGCGCAGGACACCGTCATCGGCCATCTCGACCTCGACCACGGCCTCGGCGTGCTTGCCGACCAGGAAGCGCGCACCGGAATCGCCCGAGATCGCCAGGATTTCCGCGAAGTAGCGCCGGTCCCACAGCATCGGGTTGCCCTGCTTGCCGCGGAACGTGGGCAGGACGATCAGGCGTCCCTCATCGGGGTCGTACATCTGCATCAGGCGGTCGATCATCCGCCCCGTCACCAGCGGCATGTCGCCCAGGCAGACGATGGCGGCGGCGCATTCCGGCGGCACGGCGGCGATGCCGGCCTTCAGGCTGGCGGACAGGCCCTCGGCATAGTCGGGCGCGTGGACATATTGCACCGGCCGCCCGCCCAGCGCGTGTTCCACCTGTTCGGCCTGGTGGCCGGTGACGACCAGGATGGGCCGAGCCTTCGAGGAGAGGACATTGTCGACCACCCGGGCGATCATGGGCTTGCCGGCCTTGTCGGCGACCAGCAGCTTGTTGTGCGGCGCCATCCGGCGGGACCGGCCGGCCGCCATCACCACCGCGGCGATGGTGGGACGCGACCGCGGTTCGGCACCCGAGCGTGGGGTCGCCGGCGCTTTCTCCCGCGGCAGGGGCCGGGTGTCGATTTCCTTCAGCAGCCCGCCCACGCCCATCCGCATCAGGTCAGGCCCGGTCACGGGGATGCCGGCGAACAGGCGGGTCAGGACGAAGTCGATGCCGTTCATCTTGGGGCTGCGGGCGCAGCCGGGCAGCACCAGAGCGGGGCGTTCCCCGATCCGGCCCAGGCAGATCAGGTTGCCGGGATCGACGGGCATGCCGAAATGCACGATCTCTCCGCCCGCGCGCACGATCCCCGCGGGGCCGACATCGCGCCGGTCGACGACGGCCGAGGCGCCGATCACCAGCAGCAGGTCGGCGCCGGCGGCGATCAGGCCTTCGAGCGCGTGGGCGACCGCTTCCTCGGTATGCGTGCAACGGACCGCCGGCAGCATGGTGCCGGTCAGTTGGGTCACCCGCGCCTCGGTCACCTCGATCGTCTTGTCGATGACGCTGTCCTTGAAGCCGGGCAGGTCGGTGACTACCAGCCCGACCTTGAGCGGCTGGAACGGATGCAGGCTGAGCGGGGAGCCGCCCTGGCGCGTCATGGCCTCGGCGACCGCGAGCATGGTGCCGGGGACGGAGAACGGGATGATCTTGATGGTCGCGACCAGGTCACGCTGCGCCACGACCGCGCAGTCGGGCAGGGTGCCGACCGTGAGCGACTCGTCGATCGCGTTCAGGCGGTCGATCTTGGCGGCATCGACGCGCAGCAGGCCGGGGACCTCGGCCGAGAGGTTGACCCGGCCGGTTGCGGCGCGGGAGCGGGCGATCAGCGGCGACACCAGCGGGGTGGCCAGCCGGTCGGCGGCCAGGTCTTCCGGCACGTCGCCGGGTTCGAGCTGGGCGCAGATGACCTCGGTCCGGCCGGCTTCGGCCAGCGCGGCCAGCGCGGCTTCGTCCAGCAGCGTGCCCTTGCGGATCATGCGTTCGCCGGCGCGCTGGCTGTGGGCCAGGATCGCGCCGCGCGCCTCGTCCAGGGGGACGGAGCCGAATTTCATGCCGCGCGCTGCGGGGCGAGGGGAGAGCCGCGGCGGACGGCGATGATCTCGGCAATGGCCGAGACGGCGATTTCGGTGGCCGTCACCGCCTCGATATTCAGGCCGACGGGGCCTTTGATCCGGGCGAGGGCGGCTTCGCTGTGCCCCAGGTCGGTCAGGCGCTTGAGCCGAGCGGCGTGGGTGCGGCGGGAGCCTAGGGCACCGATGTAGAAGGCGTCGGATTTCAGGGCGCGGTCGAGTGCCGGGTCGTCCAGCTTGGGATCGTGGGTCAGGGTCACGACGGCGGTGCGGCTGTCGGGGCGGAGCGCCTCCATAGCCTCATCGGGCCATTCGGTGGAGATGGTGACGCCAGGGAACCGTTCATCCGAGGCGAAGGAGCGGCGGGGATCGACCACGGTGACCGCGAACCCGCACTGGGCGGCGAAGGGGGCGAGGGCCTGCGCGATATGGACGGCGCCGACGATGACCAGGCGCAAGGGCGGGTTGTAGGCGTGGAGGAACCAGTCTTCCCCACCGATCTTGTGGGTGCCGTTTTCATCGGACGACAGCACGCCGGCGGCGGCTTCGTTTAGTTCGGCCGGGGCGGCGGGATCGGGCAGGAGGCGCTGCTCGCCGGAGGGCAGCCGGGTCGCGAGCACCACGGGCCGCTTGTCGCGCTTGGCCTGTTCCAGGGCGGCGAGGATATCGGGGGTCATGGTCAGGCTCCTGGAAGCAGGTCGTGGCGTTGTTATCTTCTTCCCCCTCCCCCCTTGAGGGGGAGGGCCGGGGCGGGGGGGCATCGCGGCACGGTACCGGGGGTGTCACCCCTCACCCCAACCCTCTCCCTCAAGGGGAGAGGGGGCGTTGACGGGGGTCAGTTCAGCTTTTCGACGAAGACCTTCACCTTGCCGCCGCAGGCGAGGCCGACTTCCCAGGCGCGTTCATGCGTGACTCCGAAATCGAGCAACTGCGGGACGCCCGATTCGATCGTCTTCATGGCGGCCTCGGCCACCGCGCCCTCGATACAGCCGCCGGAGACGGAGCCGGCCATGCGGCCCGACTTGGTGACCGCGAGCTGGCTGCCCGCGGGGCGGGGGGAACTGCCCCATGTTTCGGTGACTGTGGCGATGGCGACGAGTTCACCGGCGGCGCGCCAGGCGGCGGCGGTGCTCAGGACGTCCTCGAATTCGTTCATGCTCATGACGCTATCCTTTCAGCGTTTGGCGCGAAAGTCATTGTGGGCGGGGCCGCGATGCTGCCCTGGATGGGGCAGGGCGGGACAGCAGATCGACCAGCGCCCGCAGGCTGGACAGGTTGTGGATCGGCCTGAATTCATCGACATGCGGCAACATCGCCCGGATGCCCTGTGATTTTGGCTCGAAACCGCTCCAGCGCAACAGGGGATTGAGCCAGATCAGACGCCGGCATGACCGGTGCAGCCGATCCATGTTCTCGGCCAGGCCCACCGCGCCGTCTCGATCCAGACCATCGGTGATCAGCAGGACCATTGCCCCCTGGCCCAGCACCCGGCGTGCCCAGCGCTTGTTGAACAGGGCCAGCGTCTCCCCGATTCGGGTGCCGCCGGACCAGTCGGGCACGATGTGGGAAACCATCTGGAACGCGACCTCCGGATCGCGCGCGCGCAACTGCCGGGTGACGTTGGAAAGCCGTGTCCCGAACAGGAACACATGCACGCGGTCGCGGTCGTTCGCCACGGCATGCAGGAAATGCATGAGGATCTGCGCGTAGCGACCCAACGACCCCGAGATATCACAAAGCACGACCAGCGGCGGCGGGCGGGTGATCCGGCGG
>CANJSR010000167.1 GCA_947476855.1 Acetobacteraceae bacterium | reverse complement strand
CTGTGCGTCGTCGACAAGGACGGCAACGCGTGCAGCTTCATCAACTCCCTGTTTGAGAGCTTCGGGTCGGGCATCCTGGCCGAACGCTCGGGCGTGATGCTGCAGAACCGCGGCTTCGGCTTCCGGTTGGAGAGGGGGCACCCGAACTGCATCGCCCCCGGCAAGCGGCCGATGCACACGATCATCCCGGGCATGGTGACGAAGAATGGGGAAGCCGTGATGCCCTATGGCGTCATGGGCGGGCACTACCAGCCGATGGGCCATAGCTGGTTCCTGACCAACTTCCTGCAATACGGGCTGGATATCCAGGAGGCGATCGACCTTCCGCGCCTGTTCCCCTTCAAGGGCAAGATCCAGGTGGAGCGGGGGATTTCCCCCGAGGTCCTGGCCGGCCTGCGCCGCCTGGGTCACGAGCCGGAACTGATCGACAAGCCGCATGGCGGCGGCCAGGCGATCTGGATCGACCGCGCCCGCGGTCATCTGATGGCCGGGTCGGAGCCTCGGAAGGACGGGCTTGCGCTGGGGTACTAGGCGTCGGTTGTTGGAATCATGTCGTCGGGTCGTGGCGGTTCACCGCCCGCCCGCCGCATGATCCGGTCGAATGCCGCGAAATCGACGCTGTCCCGGCGTTCGGCAAAGAAGGCCGCGGTGTTCATCGCGGCGAGCTTTTCCGCCACTGCCGTGGCCACGAACTGGTTGACGCTGATGCCGTCCGCCCTGGCGCGCCGCTCGACCTCGGCCTTGACCGAGAGGGGCAGGCGCAGCGGATAGGTACTTTGCGGCTTTTTCATCCCCTGATCCTTTCGACCGCGTCCATTGGCGTCAGGACCGCCACCCCGAATTGGAGTGGGACCGCACCAAAATCACGCCGGTTGAATGTCACGATCGCCTCCGCCCCGCCATTCGCCGCGGCTTCCAACACCAATTCGTCACCCGGATCGCGCAGCCGTGGGCGCCAGATGAAGTGGCTTTCGACCGGTTCAGCCATCGCCACAACCGCGGCTACGAAGATAGAGACCTCGGCCGGATGAAGGCCGGATGCCATCACGTGCTCGGGTCGAAGGCATGTCGCTTCATATTCCAAGGCCAGGGCGACGTTGGCAAGCATCGTGATCTGTCGCCGGCGAGCAGCCATGAGGAGAAAGGCGGACGCCCCGGTCGGGCTGCGCATGGCCGCGACGACGACGTTTGTGTCCAACACACACCGCATGGTGGCCAATGTCACATCGCCGACGATATCGCGGCGACGACCATAAGCCTACCGAACCAGAACCTGGGCCGCGGACTTGGTGCCGCCCACCGCATGCGCGGCCTGCCCGACCGCATTCGAGATCGCCGCCATATTGTCGTTGATCGCCGCGATCGTCCCCGCGGCGGCCTGCATGCTCGACGAGATTCCCTGCGTGACCGCGCTTTGCTCCTCCACCGCGCTGGCGGTCCCGGCGACGAACTCCCGCACCTGGTCGATCGACTGCCCGATGTTGCCCAGGGCGCCGACGACCTCGGCCGAGACCTCCTGCAACTTCTCGATCTCAACGGCGATGAGGTTGGTGGCGTTGGCGGCCTGCTGGGCCAGGTTCTTCACCTCTCCGGCGACCACGGCGAACCCCTTGCCGGCATCGCCGGCCCGCGCGGACTCGATCGTGGCGTTCAAGGCCAGAAGATTGATCTGGCCGGCAATGTTGCGGATCAGCCCGATGATGTTGCCCATCGAAGCGGAGGTCTCGGTCAGCCGCTTCGTCGCGTTGTCGGCGAGGCCGGTCTGACCATGCGCGGTGTCCGTCGCTTGCCGGGAGCGCGCCATCATGCTGGAGATTTCCCGCACCGACGCCGCCAGTTCCTCCGCGCTCGCGGCCATGGACTGGATGTTGCCGGAGCTTTGCTCCAACGCGTTCGCGGCGGCGCGGGCTTCGCCGGAGGACTGCTCGATCGCCCCCTCGATCTCGCCGAAATTGGTGTCGATCAGGGTCTTGAAGTCGGCCAGCCGCTTGACCTGCCGCGTGATGTCCGTCGCGAACTTGACGACCTTGAACGGCTTGCCGTTCAAGTCGAGGATCGGGTTGTAGGATGCCTCGATCCAGACTTCCTTGCCGCCCTTGCCGATGCGCTTGAACTGCGCCGCTTGGTATTCGCCCTGGTTGAGCTTTTCCCAGAATTGCCGGTATTCCGCGCTGGCCCGATAGGACGGGTCGACGAACATGCCATGGTGTTGGCCCTGGATGTCCGCCAGCGTGTATCCCATCGTGGCCAGGAACCCGTCATTGGCCGTCAGAATCTTCCCATCCAGGCCGAATTCGATCACCGCCAGCGATTTGCGGATGGCATTCATCTGTCCCCGCATTTCGGCGGCTTCCAGCTTCTGCGCGGTGACGTCGACGGCGAATTTCACGACCTTGGCTGGCTTTCCGTTCGGGCCGGGGATCGGGTTGTAGGACGCTTCGATCCAGACTTCCTTGCCGCCCTTGCCAATACGTTTGAACTGAGAAATCACGCACTCGCCGCGGTTCAGGCGCGCCCAGAAGTCGCGATAGCCCGCGCCTTCCCGATCCGCCGGTTCAACGAAGATGCCGTGATGCTTCCCCCGTATTTCCTCAAGTGTATAGCCAAGCAGGGACAGGAAGTTCTCGTTGGCGGTCGTGATCGTGCCGTCCATGGTGAACTCGATCACCGCCTGCGAATGCTCGATCGCGCGGATCTTTGCCTGGGCTTCGCCAGCAATTGAGGAAAGGGTCAAACCGAACATTGTTGCTCCTGAGGACCTTGTCGTGGCCAGTTTCCCGCGCGTCGCAGGCGCCGTCCGCGATCATCCTACGGCGGGCCGGTTAATGATCGGTAAACGACACGAATATCCACGCGTGCCGATGCCTGTCTTCCGCCCCGCCGCGGCCGAGCCTATCGTTCCGGCCGAAGCCGTGACGGAACACCAATGCCATGACCGAACCCTGTGACCTGACCGCCGTCGAAGCGCGCCGCATGATCGGCGCCCGACGCCTCGCACCATCGGAACTGCTGGAAAGCTGCATCGCCCGGATCGAGGCGGTGGACCACGCGGTCAACGCCATGGTCGCCCGCGACTTCGATCGCGCCCGCGCCACCGCCCGCCGCCAGGACGACATCCTCGCGACCAGCCGCGATCCCCTGCCACCACTCTTCGGCCTGCCCGTCGGCATCAAGGACCTGGAGGAAACCGAGGGCCTCCGCACCACCCACGGCAGCGTCATCTTCAAGGACTACGTCCCCACCCAGGATGAACGGGTCGTCGCCGCCTGCCGCCAGGCCGGGGCCATCGTCATCGGCAAGACCAACACGCCCGAGTTCGGCGCCGGCGCCAACACCCGCAACGCCGTCTACGGCGCCACCGGCAACCCCTTCGATCCCGCGAAGTCCTGCGCCGGATCGTCTGGCGGATCGGCCGTGGCCCTGGCCACCGGCATGGCGCCGATCTGCACCGGATCGGACACCGGAGGCTCTCTGCGCAATCCAGCCGGGTTCTGCGGTATCGTCGGCTTCCGCCCCACCCCGGGCCTGGTGCCGAGCGATAAGCGCGGCATGGGATGGAGCAACCTCCCCGTCCTAGGCCCCATGGCCCGGACAGTCCCCGACACCTGCCTCATGCTCGGCTCCATCGCCAGCACGGACGCCCGCGACCCACTGGCCTCCACCATCCATGGCCGGACGGTCCACAACCCCGGCGACTTCTACCCGCCGGCCGAGATCGATCTGGCTCGTCTGCGCGTCGCCATCACCCCGGATTTCGGCTTCGCCCCGACCGAGCGGCATATCGCCGAGGTCCTGGCCGAAAAGACCGGCCTGTTCCGCGACTGCTTCGCCCGTGCCGACGATGCGACCCCCGAGTGCACCGGCACGGATGAGGCGTTCGAGGTCCTGCGCGCTTTGGGTTTCCTGTCGAGCCACCTGGAAAAGACCCGCACCCGGCCGCAGGACGTCGGCCCGAATGTGCGCGCCAATGTCGAGGAAGGCCTGCGCTACTCCGCTTTGGACGCGGCCAAGGCGATGACCCTGCAGACCACGATCTACCGGCGCTGGCAGACCTTCTTCCAGGATTACGACGTGATCCTGACGCCGACCCTGACGATCAGCCCGCGGTCCTGGCGGGAACTGTTCCCGGCCGAGATCGACGGCAAGCCGACCCGCACCTACTACCATTGGCTGGCGCTGGCCTATGCGGTGACGATCAACGGCCATCCGGCGGTGTCGATCCCGGTTGGCGTGGACCGCAATGGCATGCCCTTCGGCATCCAGATCGTCGGCCCGCGCGGCGGCGACGCCTTCGTCCTGTCCGTCGCCGCGGCGCTCGAACGGCTGCTGGCCGGCGACAAGCGCACCGCCCGTCCCATCCCCGACCTGGCCCGCCTGAAGGCGGCGGCCCCGATCAGCGGGATGGAAGGGTTCATGGGGTTCGACTGATCGGTCCGTTTGCCTCCAAAGCCGCGCGCAGCTTGCCCTCGATCGGGGCCGCGCGGCGGGAGGTCAGGTCGAGCAGCACCAGGACGCACTCGGCCGTCGCGGTGCAGGTGCCCTCCTGGAAGATGGCCTGCGCCAGCGTGAAGGACGTCCGCCCAACCCGCGGCACGGCCGTGCCGATATCGACCGCGGTGCCCCAATGCATCTCGGCTCGGAAATCCATGACCAGCCGGACGATCGCGAATCCGTGCCCGGGCGGGGTCAGGTCGGCGTCCCGGTCGAGCAGGAACGTGATCCGCCCCGTCTCCAGAAACGTGGAGAACGTGGCGTTGTTCAGGTGGCCGTTCAGGTCCGTGTCGCCATAGCGCGCGGTGTCGCGGGCCCAGAGCGGATAGACGGAGCGGTCGGTCGGATCGGGGATCATGTCGGTCATCCCCCATTATAA
Organism: Acetobacteraceae bacterium; assembly: GCA_947476855.1. Next base: position 4,776 of record CANJSR010000167.1, on the reverse strand, counting down.
CCCGCCGCCCCGCCCGCTGTCAGGCCTTGGGCGGCATTCCCGACTCGTCGACGAGGTCGAGATAGGGGGAGACGCTCAGCAGGAACGCCGTGATCGCGGTCAGCAGCGCCGTCGCGGTGACCGGCTGAGGCAGTTGCACGGTCGCGGTCAGCACCACCTGGTGGTCCGGTTGCAGGGAGACCTTCCAGTTTTCCGGCGACATCGCCGAGAAGGCCCGCATCAGTACGAAGCTTTGCTGCCGCGACCCCAGGCGCCCATTCGCCGTGCTGGGCACGCGACCCAGGACCGTGCGCAGCGTCAGGGAATCGCCATCCGGCAGAACCGCCCGCATCAGATGCCCGCGCCAGCGGAAAGAAAAATTCGGTGTCACTTCCTCCGGCGTATGACTAAGGCGGCCGTCCGGCTGAACGGTGAAGGGACCGAGGGTGAAGGGGGCGTGCAGTGGCATGTAACAAGCTCCTGTCCCGAAGATGGGTAGAGCCTCAGCTTGCCCGCAAAAGATGAACCATTCATAAACGCGGGGATGGCTCTTATCCAAGATTTACGTCACGCATTCCCGCCGCCGCATCGCGCTGGTCACCCCTTCGTCCTGGGTGGCCTCGTGGCGATCGTGCTCGGCCTGGTCGTCGGCTCCTGGCTGTCATGGCTCGGGCTGGCCTTCACGTTGTTCTGCCTGTTCTTTTTCCGAGACCCCACCCGCACCCCACCCGGACGAGCCGGCGCGGTCGTGGCGCCGGCGGACGGGCGCATCGTCATGGTCGGGCAGGCCGTGCCGCCGCAGGAACTCGGGCTGGGCGATGAACCGCGCTGGCGGGTCTGCATCTTCCTGTCGGTGCTGAACGTCCACGCCAATCGCGTGCCGGCCGATGGCACCGTGACCCGGATCGCCTATCGCCACGGCGCCTTCCTCAGCGCCAGCCTGGACAAGGCGAGCGAGGAGAACGAGCGGAACGCTATGGCCATCCGCCTGCCGGACGGGCGTGACATGGCGGTCGTGCAGATCGCCGGCCTGATCGCCCGTCGTATTCTTTGCTTCGTGCATGAAGGACAACCCGTGCGCGCGGGCGATCAATATGGTTTTATCCGCTTCGGCAGCCGGACTGATCTGTACCTGCCGCCTGGGGTGATCCCCTTGGTGGTTGTGGGGCAGACGATGGTCGGCGGCGAAACCGTGATCGCAGAGCTCACGCATTGAACAGGGTGACCCACCCGTGAACGTGACATCCCGCATTTCTCCGATCCGCCGCTTGCGCGGCTACCGCACCCGCCCCCGCTTCAAGGGGCCGTCGTTCAATCAGATCATCCCGAACCTGATGACGATGATCGGGCTGTGCATCGGCCTGACGGCGATGCGCTTCGCGATGGAGGGCCGGTTCGGCGACGCGGCCATCGCCATCCTCGTCTGCGGTGTCATCGACGGCCTCGACGGCAGGCTCGCTCGGCTTTTGAAGGGCACGTCCCGCTTCGGGGCGGAGTTCGACAGCCTGTCGGACTTCCTGTGCTTCGGCGTGGCGCCGGCGTTCACTCTATATCTATGGGCGATGCAGTCGGTCGGAGGGTACGGCTACATCCCCGGCCTGATGTTCTCGGTCTGCATGGCGCTGCGGCTGGCGCGGTTCAACGCGTCGCTGGATGGCGCGCCGCGGCCAGCCTACGCCTATAACTTCTTCACCGGCGTGCCCGCGCCGGCGGGGGCAGGGGTCGTGCTGTTCCCGCTGTTCCTGGGTCTTTACGCCCAGTCGGTCGGGTCCGACCTGCTGCTGACCCTGGCGCGGCATCCGCTCTTCAACGCGCTCGTGCTGGTCGGGACGGCGCTGCTGCTGATTTCCACCCTGCCGGTCTGGAGCTTCAAGAACTTCAAAATCCCGACCGCCATGGTCCTGCCGCTGCTGCTGGGAACCGGCCTGTTCGTGGCGCTGCTGGTCACCGACCCCTGGGCCGCGCTGGCGCTGGGCGGCGTGATCTACCTGGGCATGCTGCCATTCAGCCGTCGTAGCTTCCGCCGCCTGCGCCAGGAGGCGGAGGCGATGCATGCGGCCGACGAACGGCAGTCTCCTGCCCCCACCCCGGCCGCCGATCGTTAGCCTGTGAACGGCCTGTGGCGTCTCCGCCCAGGCCGATCATGGGTCAGGCGAACCTCCGGATCGTCTCCGCCCAGCGGTCCAGTTCCGGGATGATTTTGTCCGCGCCGGCCGAGTCCATGCTGATGATGATCCGCGACACGCCGATGTCCTGATACCGGCGCAGCGTGTCCATGTCGTTCGCCGACCCCCAGATCGTCACGGGGATCGAGTCGGGATCACGCCCGGCTTCCCGCGCCATGTCGCGGAACCGCGGCACGAACTCACTGACATCGCCGTATTGCGGGCGGGACTTATGCGGCACCCAGCCGTCGCCGTAGGCGATGGCCCGCCGAGCGCCATAGGGGAAGGCACCGCCGACGATGACGGGGGGGTAGGGTTTCTGGAAGGGCTTCGGCCAGGCCATCATCGGTGGGAAGTCGACCAGGTCGCCGTGGTATTCCGGGTGCTCCTGGGTCCAGATTGCCTTCATGGCCTCGACCCGTTCGCGCACCAGTTTCCAGCGGCCCTTGAAGTCGGTGGTGCCGTGGTCGGCCATTTCCTCGGCGTTCCAGCCGCCACCGATGCCGAACAGGAAGCGGCCCTTGGACACCTGGTCGAGCGACGCCACGAGCTTGGCCGTCTGGATCGGATCGCGCTGCACGACCAGCGCGACGCCGGTGCCCAGCTTGATCGTCTTGGTGGCGACGGCCGCGGCGGTCAGGGACACGAAGGGGTCCATGCACTCGGCGTATTTGCGCGGCAGTTCGCCGCCCGCCGGGAAGGATGATCCGCGCGACAGCGGGATGTGGGAATGTTCCGGCGCCCAGACGGATTCAAAGCCCCGTTCCTCCAGCGCGCGGGCGAAATCCGTCGCCTCCATCGCGTAATCGGTGAAAAACATCGCGCCGCCGAACTGCATGGCTGGTTTCCTCTCTGGTTGGCGCCAGTCTACCGGGATTCCCGATCGCGTGTCAGGGGCGGTGGCTTGAGTCCGGGCGGCACAAGGCCCATCTGGTCGCGGGCAAGGAGACCCGTGGATGAAGGTGACGCGCCGTCGTCTCGCGACCATGGCGGCGGGCACCATCCTGCTGCTTCCTTTCGTGCGTCGATCGGCCGCGGCGGTCCGGGTGAGCATCGCGGCCCCGGGCGGGATCATCCAGCAGGTTTTCCAGGCGGCCGTGATCGACTCGTTCCGCCGGCTGCGCCCGGATATTGAGATCAACTATTACCCGACTTCCAATCCCGCCCAGGTTCTGGGCCTGCTGCGGCAGAACCCGCGCGCGCCGCAATTCGACTCGGTGATCCTGAGCCCGCGGATCGGCCTGGCCGCCACCGCGGCGAACCTGCTGGAACCGCTGAAGCCCGAGACGATGCCGGTCCTGGCCAACCTGGTCCCCGCGGCTCGGCTGGAGGGACTGGACGGGGCGGCCCTGATGATCGACAGCCTGGCCATCGCCCATGTGCCCGATGCCACGACGCGGGAGATCACGTCCTGGCGCATCCTGTGGGACCCGGGGGCGGTCAGCCGGATCGCGGTGCCGGCGCCGCCGGACCCGGTCGGGATCGGGCTGACGCTGGTCGCCGCCATGCTGTTCGCGCGGGGGATCGACCGGCAGTCCCTGGATGGCGCGATCAATGCGATCCGTCACATGGCGCCCCGGGTCATCAGTTGGCATCCGCGCCCCGACGTGTGCGAGTTCCTGATCGACGAGGCCGCCTCGATCGGCCCGTCCTGGAACGCGACCGGCCAGGTCCGTGCCAGGCGCAACCCGATCCGGCTGCGGATGGCCGTGCCAGGTGACGCCGTGGTGCGGGACATCCACACGATCCATGTGGTCCGGAACACGCCGCGCGCCGAGGCGGCCCATGCCTTCGTCGCCCATGCTCTGGGCGTGGAGGCGCAGACCCGGATCGCGGACATGCTGTTCATGACCCCGGTCAACGCCCAGGTCCGGCTGGCACCGGAGACGGCGCGCCGGATCGTGCCCTTGGCCGACCCGAAAGCGCCGTTGGTGGGGATCGACTCGCCCGAGATCGAAGCCCTGCGCGGCGTCATCGTCGCCGGCTGGAGGGACCGTATCCTGCGGTGAGCGTTGGCAAGGGAGCCATTGACTCAGCGCCGGACTGTGCCACGTCTGCCACGATAGCCAGGGATCGCATCACATGCGGACAGTCTTCACCATCCTGATCGGCCTGATGATGCTGGGGACACTGGGCGTTCTGGTGGCCGGCATGATCGGCATGGTCCGGACATCCGACCCGCGCCGGTCCAACAAGCTGATGCAGTACCGGGTCATTTTCCAGGCCGCCGCGCTGGCTTTGCTGGCAATCATGATGATGATGCTGCGCGGCTGATCTCGGCACCGTTCAGGCGAGCGTTACGGGAATGACAGACCGGCGCGCGGAGCTACCGGTCGGTATGACGATCGTTTGACACGGGGCGGGGCGCCGTGCATATGGACCGCGCCTCTATTGCAGGTGCGAACAGGCCGGTCCGTGACGATTCAGACGGCCCCTGCACGACTCCTGCGGGCATCCTGAATCCCCAAGGAAGCGGCACGGTTTTCCCAATGAAAATACTGGTCCCCGTGAAGCGGGTTGTGGACTACAACGTCAAGGTCCGCGTGAAGACCGATGGCTCCGGCATGGAGACATCGGGCGTGAAAATGTCCATGAACCCCTTCGATGAGATCGCGGTGGAAGAAGCCGTGCG
>CANJSR010000166.1 GCA_947476855.1 Acetobacteraceae bacterium | reverse complement strand
TCCTGCACACTTTGACGCCCTCGATCACCATGAGCACGCCGATCGGGAATCACTACCTGCGCGGGCTGGGCGACACAGGCTGGTTCGGCTGGTTCAAGAACCAGACGATCGAGGACCTGACCGACCAATGGCTGCTGGCATCGAATGAGGCGGAGCAGGACCGGCTTGTCGATATCATGCAGGCCGAGGCATTCGCCCAGGTGCCGATCGTGCCGCTGGGTCAGTTCCAGCTCTACAACGCCTATCGGAAGAACCTGACCGGCGTAGTGGAAGCATTCGGAGCCTTGTTCTGGGGTGTGCGTCGCGCCTGAACAGGACTGGCGGACCGCGGCGAGGTCCGCCCGACCTTCCTGGGTGACAGGCATCGTCGTCCAGCGTCCCGCGGGCGGCCGAAAGCACCCGCGGAGGGATTCCGGCGGGTCGTCACGATCAATATCCTGTGCATCTGCGGCGGAGCTTTCTCTGGCCTGGAACGTATCGCCGGCGCACGCGGCAAGGGAGCCGGTTTCGGCTATGACGCCGAGATCTGCTCCCTCGACGAACGGCGCATGGGTGTCATACTGCATGGGGCCGAGCGCGCCGCGCTTGTGCGTCCTCGTCCGGGTCGATACCGTGGACTGCGAAGTAAAGTATGAACGGGGAAGGAAGATCCATGCGACTGGCAGGGAAGGTTGCCATCATCACAGGCGCGGCATCCGGCATGGGTGAGGCAACGGCACGCCTGTTCGCGCGTGAAGGCGCCAAGGTCGTCATCGCCGACATACTCGAAGCCGAAGGCACCCGGATCGCGCAGGAAATCGGGCCGGCCGCACGCTTCGAACGGCTTGACGTGACCGAGGAAGCGGGGTGGGAGGCGGTGGTGGCCCAAACCATCCAGCACTTCGGCAAGCTGGACATCCTCGTCAACAACGCCGGCATCTCGGGCAATTCGGTGGCCGACCTGTATTCCACCGAAGGGTGGCACCGCATCATCTCTATCAATGCAACCAGCGTCTTTCTCGGCACCAAGCACGCGGTGAAGGCCATGCTCGGCAAGGGTGGCGCGATCGTGAACATGTCGTCCATCAACGGCTTCGTCGCCAGCGAGGGCGCGCACATGGCGTATCATGCCTCCAAGGGTGGGGTACGGATGATGACCAAGGTCACCGCCGTGCAGCACGCCAAGGACGGCATTCGCTGCAACTCGGTCCATCCAGGCACGATGCCGCCGATGCGAACGGCGATCCGTTCCCGCGATCCGCAAATCCGGGCGGAGCGGATGAAAACGATCCCGATGGGCCGGGCCGGCGAGGTGGAAGAGGTCGCGAACGCCGTGCTGTTCCTCGCCTCCGACGAGGCGTCCTACATCACGGGAACCGAGCTTGTCGTCGATGGGGGCGCCATCGCGATCTGAGAACCGCATGCGCGGGTGCGCTCGCCGCTTAGCGGCCGGCGCGCCCTGCCATCCGGGGAAGGCCGGCCCGAAACCGCCGATCGAGCATGATCTTCACGGCTGCCGCCAGAACCAGCACGCAGAGCGCGGCCTTCGACACGGTGCCCATTGTCCCCTCGACCTGCATCGCGTGGACGACGCTGCCAACGACGATCACCATCGCAACGGTGAGGTGAAACCGGCGCCAGATCATCGGTCTCAGCCGCCGGCGGAAGATGGCGAGGAGCGCGGCCGCGAACACCGCCCACATGGCGACCACGCCCCAGGCGGAAAACGGCGTCGGCGATTGGAACAAGAGCGCGTCGATCACGTCCGGCGGGCTGGTCAGCCACAACCCCGCGACATGGGCCACCACCGCCGCCGTGAGCCCGGCCCCCACCCAGGCATGCAGCCGCCGGCCGTTCCGCGCAGTCAGGTTCGGCAGGTATCCTCCCGCGAGCAGGGGCTGGATCAGGAGCAGTGCCAGCGCAACCACGCCAGCAAAGCTGGCCGCGATGTAGATCGGGTCGCGCCATGCGAGCAGCGGACTCATGGCCGCGACCACGGCGGGGACGATCAAAGCGGCCGCGAGGGCCACCCAGATAAGACCCCCAGGCAGCGCCCCGCCACCAATCACGCCGGTCGCAACACGAAATGCGCGCTCAGGCTGGTGTCGCGGGCGCTCGCCATGATCGGCCGCAGGAAGACCGTCTCGAAGCGGTTGCCATCGAAGGTTGCGTCGTAGGCGAGGTGCCCGTGCGGCTGGCCGAAGGCGGGCACGATCTGCGGCATCTCCAACCGGAACGCGCCGTTCGCGTCGGTCAGGGTGGCACCGTGGCTGTGCGCGTCACGCTCATACCCCTCGGTCGTGTGCGCCCAGACCTGGATGCGGATGCCAGGCAACGGCGCGCCATCACCGGCGTTCCGAACCGTGCCGGTCATCCAGAAGCCGCCACCGCCGATGCGCTGCACGATCGGCGCGCCTGGCAGGTAGTTGTTGGCGCCGCCCCGCATCGTCGGCGTCGGGGCGAGGCCCTGTGCTCGCACGGGTGCCAGAAGGCCTGAGGCACCGGTCAGCAGAGCGGCTCCGAACGTCGTGGCACCGGTGACGAGAAAGGTCCGGCGGTCCCGCGGCGCTTGCGTCATCGTGATCCCTTTTCCCATGCGTGGCGGGCCTATTGAGCGACCGAATGCGCTCCTGGAATTGAACGTCGCAGGTCGCGTGTGGCCTTGCCCGCCTAAGCCCCTGATGTAGGGAGGGTTGGTTGACAGACCAGATGGTCCCGCCGAGCTGTGGTGTAAAGGAACCTCGGAACAGACCGAATTTCCGGCGCGGAGCGGTTTGCCGCGCGGAAGGCTCCGGCGAGCCGGAAGGGACAACGCCTGTCTCGCCAGCCTGCTCGCTCTTGCTTGAAGTGCGATTGCCCTGCAGGCACCTCAGTCATCATCTATTTTGACTTTCAACGGCTTGAGCGTTGCGGGGTCATACGTGCCCTTGAGTGTCTCACCCTTATCATTGGTCGCCCGGACCTTGTAGCAGCCATCGTCCGTCTTAATCCGAGTGGCCTTCCAACCTTCGGCCTCAAGCTTCGTTTGCAGCACCTCTCGCGGTTGCCAGTCGGCCAAGGGTACGTCGCAGCGGGGCCCGGCCAAAGCCCCACCGACGCCGAAAACGCCGAGCGCGAGCGTCATGGCGGGTAGAAAGCGTCTCATTGGTCGTCTCCACTCGAATCAATGCCCAAGAGAGAGCATAGCAACCTGACGGTAAGCTGAACGATCGGGCTTTCAGCTTGTTGTCAGGTTGCGTCGGTAAGAAGTACCCGCCGCGAAGATCGGGCAGGGAGAGACGATGCGCGTCCTTTTGGTTGAAGACGATCCAATACTCGGCGAGGCCGTGCGCGATCAGATCGACGCCGACGGGCACACGGTGGACTGGGCGCAACGGCTGGATGTCGCGGACGACTGCATGCGCACCATCGCTTACGAACTCGTGCTTCTGGATCTGATGCTGCCGGATGGGCGGGGCCTGGACTTTCTGAAAGCCCACCGAACATCAGGCGACGCGACCCCGGTGATCATCCTCACCGCGCGGGATCAGGTTTCGGATCGGATCGCGGGCTTGAACGCCGGCGCGGATGACTATCTTGTGAAACCATTCGACCTCTCGGAGCTCTCCGCCCGCATGGGCGCCGTCGCTCGGCGCTATGCCGGCAACCCCAATCCCCATGTCGAAATCGCGGACCTCACCATCGACCTGGCCAGCCGCTCCGTGCGGCGGGACGGCCGTCTGATCGCTCTGACAGCCCGGGAGTGGGCCTTGTTCGAGGCATTCGTGCAACGCCCGCGCGTCCTGTTTTCCAAGGCTCAGCTGGAGGAGCGGCTGTATTCGTTCGACGCGGAGGTCGAGAGCAATACCATAGAGGTGTATGTCGGCCGCCTTCGCAAGAAACTCGGACACGCCATGATCGAGACCGTTCGTGGCATGGGCTACCGATTTGGCCAACCCGAGGACGCGGCGGCCGATACCAGCAAGGGCGTTACCAGGCAAGCGACATGAAATGGCCTGCCGTGCCTTTGAGAAGCAGCCTGAGAGGGCGCCTGACCGTCGCGCTGGCGGTCGCGGTGACCATTCTGTGGTTGGCGGGCACAGGGGCGGCCGGCCTCGTCCTGCGGACCGAGATCGACGAAGTGTTCGATAGCGCTTTGCAGGAGGTCGCCCAACGTGTGCTGCCGCTTGCCTATATCGAATTGCTCAATCGCGACAACGATCCTTCAGGGGAGTCTCGCGCGTTGCGGGTGCCCTCGGTCAGTTCGCACAAGGAATACATCACGTACCTGGTTCGGGACCGTGATGGCCGCGTTCTGCTGCAATCGCACGATGCCGATCTCTCCACGTTCCCAGATGACCTGAAGCCGGGATTCGCGGATAGCCCGTATGGGCGCGTCTACACCGAGCCCGGCGTCCGAAACACGCTGTTCGTCACAACAGCGGAACTCCAGGGCCACCGTCAGAGCGCATTGATTGAGGCGGTGCGCATGCTCGTCTGGCCGCTGGCGGCTCTGATTCCGATCAGCATCCTGGGGCTGTGGATCCTGGTCGGCTACTCCCTGCGCCCGGTACTGGCGTTGCAAGCGGATATCGAGGCGCGGGGGCGCGGTAATCTCTCGCCCGTCCACGCCGCGGCGTTGCCCGCGGAAATCGGTCCGGTTGCCGAGGCGGTCAATCGGCTCATTGCCCGCCTCCGCAGGGCCTTGGACGCGGAGCGCGCGTTTACCGCCAATAGCGCGCATGAGTTGCGTACCCCGATCGCTGCGGCACTCGCACAGACGCAACGCCTGCTTGCGGAGCTGACGGACGGACCAACCCGGGAGCGGGCCCGATCGGTCGAGACCGCGCTGCGGCAATTGGCAAGGATTTCCGAAAAGCTGCTGCAATTGGCGAAAGCCGAGGGCGGCGGTCTGCTTGCGGACCAACCAGTTGACCTTGTTCAGGTGCTCCGGTTTGTCCTGTCGGATATCGGCCATGATCGAGATGCTGCCGGACGGCTGGAAGTCGACATCGCGCCGGATGCCACGCTGGGCTCGTACATGGATGCCGATGCCTTCGCGATCCTTGCGCGCAATCTCATCGAAAATGCGCTGAAGCATGCCCCTGACGATACGCCCGTGTCCGTTTCACTCTCGGCGGACGCCCGATTCAGTGTCGCGAACGGCGGGCCGGTCGTTCCGCCCTCGGTTCTGGCACGACTGACGCGCCCGTTCGAACGGGGCGCTTCGGGTGCCGCCGGGTCGGGTTTGGGGCTGGCGATCGCCGAGGCGATCTCAACCGGTGCCGGTGCTCGGCTGGAGTTGCTGTCCCCAATCCCAGGCCAATCGGACGGGTTCGAGGCAAGGCTGGATCTGTCCGCGACCCGTGCCCGTCCATCGGTGCCGCGCCGGCCGGCGTGAAGCCACCGCCATGAGTGCCGCCTGAAGACAATTCTTGTTGGTCTTCAGGTCCGCTTCAGGTTCAGCGGTCATCTCTCCAGGATAAGTCCACGCTCTCTGGAGAGAACCATGAAAAAATCAGCCATCACGCTCGGTCTTGTCGCTGCACTTGCCTTTCCGGCCCTGGCCGAGGCGAAGACCGTCACGCTCAATACCACCCTCGCCGCCTACGGCGGCAACGGCGCCTATCTCGCGATCTACCTGACCGATGCGCAGGGCAAGGTCCATTCGACGCTGCACGTTGCCGGCCGGAAGACCAAGTACCACAAGCATCTGCGCGAATGGGCACGCGGCAACACCGCCGACGCCCGCACAATCGATGGCATCACAGGCGCCAGCGTCGGCAGCGGCCAATCGCTCAAGGTCAGTGTCGCGGTGGCGGATGCCCTGATTGACGCGGGATATCAGATCCGCATCGACAGCGCGGTGGAGGACGGCCGCGACAATCCGGCCGAGGTCGTCGTGCCACTGACCGCCGCCGCGGCGGGCAAGCCGACCGCAGGTAAGGGCTACGTGAAGACCTTCCGTTTCGACATGTGATCAAAACCGAGGCCTCCGTCATGCTGCGCCAAGTCCATTCCCTGCCTGGTCTCATCGCCGCCCTGCTCGTGGTGGTGATGGCTGTCACCGGTGCCGTGCTGTCGCTCGATCCCGCGATCGACCGGGCGGGGGCCATTGTACCGCCGGCGGGAACCGTCAACGTGGCGGCGCTTGCCGACGCCGCCGCTGTTCGGCACGCGGAGGTCGACCGCATTGTCCGCGCCGCGTCCGGATCGGTCATCGTCTATTACTTTGACGACGGCCGACCGGCGGCGGATGTGATTGACCCCGTGACGGGAGCGGTGATCGCGCCCCATGTGCCGTCAGGCTTCACGCGGCTCGTCACAAACCTCCATCGCTCGCTGCTGCTGGGCGATACGGGGCGGGCCGCGGCCGGCTTGGGCGCCTTGGCGATGGTCGTGCTGGCGGTGTCCGGCGCGATGATGCTCGCCGTGCGCCTGGGTGGCTGGCGTGCCGTCCTGCGCCCGGTTCGTGGTTCGGCGGTACAGCGTCTGCATACCGAAATCGCCCGCTTTGCCGTGATCGGTCTGCTGCTGTCCGCGCTGACCGGTTGCTACATGTCGCTGGCGACCTTTGGGTTTCTGTCCGATGGCATGGCATCGGACGCGCCGACTCCCGCCAACGTCAATGGCGGGGCGCGTTTGCCCGTTGGCGCGCTGCAGGCGCTCCAGACTGTTGACCTGGGTGATTTTCGTGAATTGATATTCCCTTATGCGAGCGACCTGACGGACGTTTACTCGCTCACAACCGCCCAGGGGATCAGCCATATCGATGCCGCGACGGGCATCACGCTGACCCATGAGCCGCACGCCACGGCGCGCCGGATATACGAAGTCATCTATTGGCTCCACACCGGGCGGGGCATCTGGCCGCTGGCTTTGGTCCTGGGTCTGGCCGCGCTCATGGTGCCCGTGCTGGCGGGAAGCGGTGGGCTGATCTGGTGGAAGCGTCGCAGCGCCTTGCCAAAGATCCGCGACAATGCCGGGGCGAACCTCGCCGACACGATCATTCTCGTGGGCAGCGAGGGCAACGCGACCTGGGGTTTCGCGGCGACCTTGCACGCCGCGCTGACGCAGGCGGGCCACAAGGTCCACGCCGCCCCGATGAACGCGCTGGCCCCGTCCTATGCACGGGCGGAGCGGATGGTCATCATGACCTCCACCTATGGTGATGGGGTCGCACCGGCGTCGGCGAGCCATTTCCTATCCCGCTTGGGCCGGACCACGCGTCGGGTTCCCGTCGCTGTCCTGGGTTTCGGCGATCGCTGCTTTCCGCGCTTCTGCCAGTTCGCGGACGATGTCTCGGCCGCCCTTACAGCGAACCATTGGCCTGCCCTCTTGGCCACCAGGCGGATCGACCGGCAATCAGGCCAGGACTTCACGCAATGGGGCGCTGATCTCGGAGCGGCATTGGGCAGCCCACTGGTGCTGTCCCATGTTCCCGCCCGCCCCAGGACGATCTCGCTGGAACTGCTGGACCGCGTCGACTACGGCGCGGAAGTGCAGGCACCGACAGCGATCCTGCGCTTCCGAGCGCCCGCCGCGCGGACGCTCTGGTCGAGTCTGTTCGGCGTTCGGTTGCCGCGATTTGAGGTCGGCGACCTGGTCGGAATCCTCGCGCCGAACACCGATCTGCCACGGTTCTATTCCCTGGCTTCGTCTTCAAGCGATGGCGTGCTTGAGATCTGTGTGCGCAAGCAGGCGGGCGGCGTGTGCTCCGGGTTCCTGCACGAATTGGCGCTGGGCGCGACCGTTGACGTGTTCATCCGCCCGAACCCGGCTTTTCGACCGAACCACGGCAAGACCCCGTTGGTTCTGATCGGGGCCGGCGCGGGGATCGGGCCGCTGGCGGGGATCATCCGCCATAACCGAGGCCTCCGCCCGATCCACCTGTATTGGGGTGGCCGCGACCCGGCATCCGATTTCTTGTACGAGGACGAATTGACCAACTATCTCGCCGATAGCCGCCTGACGCGGTTGAAGACCGCCTTCTCGCGCGTTCCAGGTGGGTCCTATGTCCAGGAGCGGATCGCCAAGGATGCAGGGGAATTGCAGGACCTGCTCCGCGCCGGCGCGCAGGTGATGGTGTGCGGCGGTCGCGGCATGGCGCGGGGCGTGGGGAGCGCCCTTGGCTCGATCGTCGAACCGTTGGGAATTGACCTGGCGACACTGAAATCAAACGGTCGGTATCTTGAAGATGTCTATTGATCGCGGGGGCCACATGACGAGGGCGCTCCCGCTCGTTCGGCGGACGCTGAATGGTTCCACGATGGGGACGCGTTATTCGGCGGTCTTTTTTGCCAGCGCGGAAACGGACCTAGCGGCGCTGGCCGCGGCGTTGTTTGAGGCTGTCGACCAGGTCGACCGGCAGATGTCGACCTGGAAGCCGCAGTCAGACCTGAATAGGCTGAATGCGGCGCCGGTTGGCGCGTGGGTTCCGCTGCCACGCGAGTTGATGCGGGTTCTGGCGAAATCCCTGGAAATCGGCCGGATCACGAAGGGCGCCTTCGATATCGGCGTGGGCGATCTGGTCGCCGCTTGGGGCTTCGGCGCCCCTGGCCTGTGGCCCGATCGGAGTGGCGTGGCGGATCGTCCCCGCCCAGTCACGACAACGGCGCTTCTGTTGAACGAACGCGCTGGCCTAGCCTGCAAAACCGCGGCGCTTTGCCTCGATCTCTCCGGCATCGCCAAGGGGTTTGGGGTCGATGAGATGGCCCGTGTGATGGACGCATTTGCCGTTCCCGCGTGGCTCGTCGGGATTGACGGGGAGATGCGGGCCAAGGGTGTGAAGCCGGATGGCGAACCATGGGCCGTTGCCCATGAACGTCCTGATCGATCGATCCGCGAGGCGATGGGGGTCATTGAATTGCATGACATGGCCGTCGCCACGTCCGGCAATTATCGACACTGGATCGAGTTGGACGGAAGGATCGTGTCGCATACGATAAGTACGACGACCTCCGCGCCGTTGGACGACACCATCGCCTCGGTCACCGTGATGGCCCCCACCTGCATGGAGGCGGACGCTTTCGCCACAGCGTTCATGGTCCTCGGCGTCGAGGAGGGCATGCGGATGGCGACAGCGCGGGGCATTGAGGCGATCTTCGTGTTGAACGACGGGTCGGTTGTCTTGGCCGAGGCGCCAGTGCTGCCCTGACGCGCGATCCTCCGCAATTATCACCCAGGTGTGAGAAACAACGATCGAGAGCGCCTCGACCTTGTCCGAGGCCCCGATCCGCCGGAACATTTTCTGCCAGACGCCGGCTTCACGCCCCGTCGGCCCATCGGGATCGACGGGACGATCGTTGCCCAGGCTTCGTCGGTCAACCAATACTCGTTCGCCATCTCCGGCCCCCCATGCAATGGGCGGCTTGAATCGCGACCGATCGCGTGGGCCTACAGCGGCTAAGCTGTCTGTTTCCGACTTGCCACCGCCAAATGACGAACAGCCGAGGCTGGTGGTCCGGAAGCCCGGCATGGCACCTGTACGCATCTATCCTCAAGATCGTACACCCCCAATTGTCGACGGCATAGAGTTGCAGGGCCGGATCACGTCCGTCAACGTGGTGGAATTTGTCGTTGGTTTGAGGTGGCCTCGGATCATGCGGCTGCGGTGGTAATCTGTGGTGGAAAGACGTCAACGGCTGACGGTGTAAGTTCGGCCATCGGCTCGGTCTGCATATAGCGGTTCTGCGT
>CANJSR010000165.1 GCA_947476855.1 Acetobacteraceae bacterium | reverse complement strand
CGCCTCCGCATCGTGGTAGACGGGGTTCGTGTCGCCGATGGCGCGCGCAAACATCATGATATGCGTCGCTTCGACAGGGAATGTGATCTTGGCCAAAGCCTTCCTCCGGTTTGACTTGCCCGCCCAGCCTAGCAGGCCCTCAGAAAATCGAAAGGGAGGCAGGCCATGAGGCGGCCGATTAGGCGCGGACCGCGCGGACGGGCGGCGATTGAGGCCGCGGCGTCGGTGCCGACCTGGAGCGGTCCGAAGACCGGGGGCGATTCGCCGGAGACGATGCGCTGGCTGCGCGCGCCCGGCTGGATGCCGAAAGGACGGCGGGTCTACGTGATCGGCGATGTCCATGGCTGCAGGGACAAGCTGGTCGCGCTGCACCGGATGGTCGCGCAGGATTTGGCCGAACGCCCGGTGCCGGCCGCCGTTCTGGTGCATATCGGTGATTATATCGACAAGGGACTGGACAGTGCGGGCGTGCTGGATGTGCTGGCGGGGCCGCCGCCCGCGGCCGGACTGCGGGTTGTGAACCTGATGGGCGATCATGAGCGGATGCTGGTCGATGCGCTGGCCGGCGACCGGGCGGCGGCAACCGACTGGCTATGGGCCGGGGGGCGCGAATCGTTGCCAAGCTGGGGCCTCGACCCCGATCTGCCGCGGGAGGAATGGGAATCCGCGTTGCCGGCCGCTCATGTGGCGTTCCTGCGGAGCCTGGTCCGGATGCATCAGGAGGGGGAGTATCTGTTCGTCCACGCCGGCATCCGCCCTGGCGTTCCTCTGGCGGAACAGACGCTGGATGACCTGACGACGATGCGCCAGCCGTTCCTGTTCACGGAGGGCAGCCTGGGGGCGATCGTGGTGCATGGGCATTCGAACACGCCGCAGGTTGTGACGACTCCCAATCGGATCGGGATCGATACGGGGGCGGGTATGGGCGGGCCGTTGACGTGTGTGGTGCTGGAGGAAGATCTGGTGGGCGTGCTGGCGAGTTAGGAGCGCACCGGTCGTTATGCAGGGCGCCCTCTCGTCATGCTGGGCGAAGGTCAATCGTCATGATGGGTGGCATGCTGAGTTTTCGTCATGCTGGGTGTAGGCCCGGCACCCACGACTTCGCTGTCAGCAACAGGGGAAAGTCGTAGGTACCGGGCCTGCGCCCGGCATGACGAAAAAATTTGCCCGGCATAACGAGACGGTTCGCCCGGCATAACCAGAGGGTTTGCTCGGCATGACCAGATAGTCTGCCCGCCACGACGAAAAGCGCCGCCACGATGAAACGGCTTACCCGGGATCACGGGCAAGCCCACCCGATCAGGTGTTCATCGCCTCGAAGAAATCGTTGTTGGTCTTGCTGTATTTCAGCTTGTCCAGCAGGAACTCCATCGCGTCCGTCGTCCCCATCGGGTTGAGGATACGGCGCAGCACCCACATCTTCGACAGGATGCCCTTTTCGACCAGCAACTCTTCCTTGCGGGTGCCCGATTTGGTGATGTCGATCGCGGGGAAGGTGCGCTTGTCGGACAGTTTCCGGTCCAGGATGATTTCCGAGTTACCGGTGCCCTTGAACTCCTCGAAGATCACCTCGTCCATGCGGCTGCCGGTATCGATCAGCGCGGTGGCGATGATGGTGAGTGACCCACCTTCCTCGATATTGCGCGCCGCGCCGAAGAAGCGTTTCGGCCGCTGCAACGCGTTCGCGTCCACACCACCCGTCAGCACCTTGCCCGATGACGGGACAACGGTGTTGTAGGCGCGGGCGAGCCGGGTGATGCTGTCCAGCAGGATGACCACGTCGCGCTTGTGCTCGACCAGGCGCTTGGCCTTCTCCAGCACCATTTCCGTGACCTGCACATGCCGCGTCGCCGGTTCGTCGAAGGTGGAGGCAATCACCTCCCCCTTCACCGTGCGGGCCATGTCGGTCACTTCCTCGGGCCGTTCGTCGATCAGCAGCACGATCAGGAAGACATCGGGGTGGTTGGCGGCGATGGCGGTCGCGATGCTTTGCAGCATGACCGTCTTACCGGTGCGCGGCGGCGCCACGATCAGCGCGCGCTGGCCCTTGCCGATGGGAGAGATCAGGTCGATCACCCGCGGCGTATAGTCGCGCTGCGCGCCCTTGGCGGTGGGCTGGTAGTTTTCCAACTCCATCTTCAACCGTTCGTCCGGGTACAGCGGCGTCAGGTTGTCGAAGTTGATCCGGTGGCGCACCGCTTCTGGCGGCTCGAAATTCACCTGCTCGACCTTGAGCAGGGCGAAATACCGTTCCCCATCGCGCGGCGCGCGGATCTGGCCCTCGACCGTGTCGCCGGTTCGCAGGGCGAAACGACGCACCTGGCTGGGGCTGACATAGATGTCGTCGGGGCCGGGAAGGTAGTTGGCCTCGGAACTGCGAAGGAATCCAAACCCGTCGGGCAGGATTTCGAGCGTTCCGTCGCCATGGATCGGCTGGTCGTTCTCGGCCAGGTTCTTCAGAATGGCGAACAGCATGTCCTGCTTGCGCAGTGACGATGCGTTTTCGATATTCAGTGATTCGGCGAAGCTCACCAGGTCGGCTGGCGACTTCATCTTCAATTCGGCAAGATGCATCAGAATGCCTCGGTCAGGCGGATCGCGTGGCACGCAGCTTGGGAGTCTGGTGCTCGGCCTGGGCGGAACGCCCCGTGGCTGAGCATCGTGGAGCCGAACGCCGTGTTGGCGTGCCATCAGCGGATGGAAAAACGGGATGGGATCAGGCGCGGGAGGACGTGGGCCAAGCTCCTGACGAAAATCAACGTAGTGATGCGGCCGGTCTGTGTCAATCTTCGCGGACGGCCGGTCATCATCGCACCCGGCCTCCCATCCTGCCGGAGTGCCCATGCTCGCCACGATCGTCGCCCTGCTCGCCGCCGCGGTCATCGCCGTTCCGCTGACCCGCCGCGGCGGGTTCGGTAGTGTCCTTGGCTATCTTCTGGCCGGGGTCGCGATCGGTCCGGCCGGCCTGCGCCTGGTCACGGATGTCCACGAGATCGCCGAGATCGCGTCCCTTGGCGTCGTGATGCTGCTGTTCCTGATCGGGCTGGAACTCCGCCCGAAGCGGCTTTGGGTGATGCGCCGGGCGGTGCTGGGCCTGGGGGCGGGGCAGGTGCTGGCGACGACGGTGCTGCTGGCCCTGGCGATCCACGCGATCGGCCTGCCCTGGGCCGGCGCCTTCGTGCTGGGCGCGGGGCTGGCGATGTCATCCACCGCGATCGTCCTGCCGATGCTGGCCGAACGCGGCCTGATGCAGACCCGGGCGGGGCGGGACGGCTTCGCCGTACTGCTGTTCCAGGACATGGCGTTCATCCCCCTGGTCGCCCTGGTCCCCCTGCTGGCCGGCACCGGCCCGACGCCCGACCACGTGCCCTGGGGCGCCGTGCTGGCCGGAATCGGCACCATCGCGGCCATCCTGGTCGGCGGCCGCTTCCTGATGCAGCCTCTGTTCCGCGCGGTCAGCACGCTCCGCACGCCCGAACTGTTCACCGTCACCGCCCTGCTGGTCGTCGCCGGCACGGCCTTTCTGTGTGAGGCGGTGGGCCTGTCCGCCTCCCTCGGCGCCTTCATGGCCGGCGTCCTGCTGTCCGAGTCGGAATATCGGCACGAGCTTGAAGCCAACATCGCCCCGTTCGAGGGCCTGCTGCTGGGGTTCTTCTTCATCTCGGTCGGCATGTCCGCCGATCTGAGCCTGCTGCTCGCCCAACCTGGCCTGCTGGTCGGTGGCACCGTCGTCCTGGTCGCGATCAAGGCCATCGTCTGCGGCGTTCTGGCCAGCGTGATGCGCCGGCATGCCGCGGACCGCATCCGCTTCGGCCTGTCACTGTCCCAGGCCAGTGAGTTCAGCTTCGTACTGTTCGCCGCCGCGATGGCGACCGGGGCGCTGACGGCGGACCAGCTTGCCGCCACGACCCTGATCGTCGCCGCATCCATGATCATGACGCCAATCCTGTTCGCCGGCGCCGAACGCTTCGTGATCCCGCGCCTGCTGAAGACGGAGGAGCCGGTCTTCGACCAGGTCGAGGACGACTCGGTCCCCGTCATCATCGCCGGCTTCGGCCGTTTCGGGCAGATCGTCGGGCGCGTCCTGCACATGCACGGCATCGCCTTCACCGCGCTGGAACGCGACCCGGGGCAGGTGGAGGTGATCCGCCGCTTCGGCGGCAAGGTCTATTTCGGCGACCCGACCCGCGCCGAACTGCTGCGCGCCGCCGGCGCCGCCGATGCCCGCCTGCTGGTCGTGGCGCTGGACGACATGGAGGCCACACTGCGGGTGGTCGAGACCGCGCGCCGCCATTTTCCCGGCCTGCGCGTGCTCGCCCGCGCCCGCAACCGCCGCCATGCCCATCTGCTGATGGATCGCGCCGTCGACGGCCTGGTACGAGACACGTTCCACTCCAGCCTTCGACTCGTCACGATGGGACTGATCGAACTCGGCATCTCCCGCGCCGCGGCCGAACGTGGTGTCGCGCTGTTCGAGGCGCATGACGAACGTATGCTGGCGGAGACCCACGCGATCTACCGGGACGAAAAGCAGCTTGTGCAAAGCGCCCAGCAGGCGGCGGAGGAACTGGAATCCCTGTTCGAGGCCGACGGGCCCGCCAATACCGGTATTTTGGAGCGCGAAATCCCGGTTCCCGGTCGCCCGCGTTTGTGAGACTATGGAAGAATCAGGACGACGCGGCCGCGTCGCAGCCAACAAGGATCACGCAGACGATGACCAACGCCACGAGCGCCTCGATCAGGGCCGCGGTGCAGGCGCAACGCGCCCTCGCACAGGAATTGTTCGACCAGCTTCGGCGCGATGGTCTCAATGAGCCGGGTGTGTCCCGCGATCCCTACGGCGACGGCGAACAGCGCGGCCACGCCACCGTCACCAAGGCCGCACGCGCGATGGGCCTGGAAATCGAGAACGACGTCACCGCCAACCTGTATATGACGATGCCGGGACAGGACCGCGCCGCGCCGCGGGTGATCCTGGGCTCCCATCTCGACTCGGTGCCGCATGGCGGCAACTTCGATGGCGCGGCGGGCGTCGTGTCCGGGTTGGTCGCCGTCGCCGCGCTGAAGGCGCTGGGCGTCACCCCATCCTGCGACGTCACCGTCATGGGCATCCGGGCAGAGGAAAGCGTCTGGTTTCAAGTGTCCTATATCGGCAGCCGCGGCGCGCTGGCGACGCTGCCGGACGGGGCGCTGAACGTGCGCCGGATCGACACCGGCCGCACGCTCCGCGAACACATGATCGAATGCGGCGGCGATCCAGAGGCGGTGGAGCGGCGGGTGCGCCACCTCGATCCGAAGACCCTGCGCGCCTACCTCGAACTGCATATCGAGCAGGCGCCGAGCCTGGTGGCGGCGGGGAAGAGCGTGGCGATCTGTACGGGGATTCCGGGCAATTTCCGTTATCCCGACGCGCGGATCGAGGGGCGGAACGATCATGTCGGCCTGCCGCGCCGCTTCCGCCACGACGCAGCGATGGCCGGGGCCGAGTTCGCGGTCGCCATGGATGCGATGTGGGCCGACTACGACGCGCGCGGCATCCCCATGGCCTGCACGATCGGCAAGTTCCACACCGACACCTCCGCCCATGGCATGACCATCGTGCCCGGCGCCTTCCATTTCAGCCTCGACGTCCGGGCCTATGATGAAGCGGTGCTGGCCGAACTCGACCAGAAGACCGACGCCATCATCGCCGGGATCGAGCAGCGGCGCGGCGTTCGCTTCCATCGCGGCACCAAGGCGCGCGCGGCGGTCGGGCCGGTCGATCCGACGATCAAGGCCACCCTCAAGCAGGGGGCCGCGTCGCTTGGCCTGCAGACGCTCGATATCGGCAGCCCGGCCTCCCACGACGGCGCGTCCTTCGCCGAGTGCGGCGTGCCGATCGGCATGATTTTCGTCCGCAACGAAAACGGCAGCCACAACCCCTACGAGGCGATGGAGATCGACGACTTCCTCGACGGGGCGGCGGTCATGACGCACTGGCTCATGACCGAACTCACACGGTAACGGAACACCCATGGTCCTGCATCACCGAGCACAGGGCGCCGACACCGTGGCCGACATCAGGGGGCATTGGACCCGCCTGCTTACCGTGCCGGTCTACCTGGGATGCGTCGTTGCCTTCCTGAGCGATGTGTTCTTCGAAGTATTCATGCTGTTCGGGCTGTTCTACCTGCCGTTGATCTGCACCGCCGTCTTCCATCGTGACCCCCGCTCCGCCTGGTGGCTCGCCACGCTGGCCAGTGTCCTGGTCGGGGTCGGCTTCTTCCTCCCGGTCATGAACCCCGACATGACCGTCGCCATCGTCAACCGCCTGTTGTCCATCGTGGCGATCTTCATCACCGCCGCCCTGGTACGCCATGCCCGCGGCATCCAGGATCGGCTCGCGGAACAGACCGCGCGCGCCGAGGAAGCCGAACGGCTCAAGACGGATGTGTTGACGACGCTGAGCAGCGAACTGCGCCAGCCGCTGCATGGCCTGGTCGGCCTGGCCGGCGTGATGATGGCCGATTGCCGTCCCGATCAGCGCGACCCGCTCAACCAGGTTCAGCGCAGCGGCCAGCGGCTTGTCGCGACGATCGACAACCTGATCGACCTCGTGCAACTGGACGGGCATCCGTTCCAATCCGAACCCGTCGACATCGACGCCATCATCCTCCAGGCAGCCCATTCCGCTCGGCCCCTCGCGACCGAGCGGCAGATCCTGGTCGCGATCGAGGCGGAAGACCCGGAACATCACATCGCCCACGGCGATCCCTGGGCGATCCGCCGGATCGTCGAGAACCTCCTGTCGAACGCGGTGAAGTATTCGCCGCCTGGCAGCGTCGTCGAACTGGCGACCGAGACATCATGCAAGACGGTGTCGGTCATTGTCCGGGACACCGGCAACGGCATCCCCGAAAGCGTGCTGCGGCGCCTCGCGGAGCCGTTCATGCCGACGGACAGTGGCCTGATGCCGGGCACCGGAACCGGACTGGCGCTCAGCCGCGGTCTTGCTACCGCGATGGGCGCGGAACTGCTGTTCGACAGTGAGACCGGAGAGGGAACGACGGTGACGTTGCGTTTGCCGACCTAATAGACCTCGGCGTACCGCGCGCAGATTTCATCGTCCGACCACCCCGCGACATGCGCCACCTCGGACCGCTTGTGGCGCAGATAGGCTTCCAGGAACACCGGGCCGAACCAGTCGCGGACCGCCTGGGATGATTCCATCTGATACAGCGCGGCGGCCAGGGAGTGGGGCAGGGCCAGGGGTTCCTGCCCCGGGGCGGGCAGTTCCAGGCCGCGTTTGATCCCGTCGACTCCGGCGCGGATCAGGGCACCCAAGGCGAGATAGGGGCTCGCGGTGGCGTCGGCAACGCGGAATTCCACATTGTATTGCCGGCGGATGTCGTCGTCATCGCGCGCGCCGAAGACCGGGCAGACCCGCAGCGCCGCGCCGCGATCCTGCGCCACCAGGTCGATCCGGGTCGGCGCCCAGCGATTGGGTGTCAGGCGCTGATAGGATACGGGCGAGGGCGCCGTGATTGCGCAGATCGCCGGCAGATGATGCAGCAGCCCCGCGCAGAAATGGCGGGCGAGGTTGCTCAGGCCGAAGGGCTTGGCCGCGTCCCAGGTCATCGGGTGGCGCTGGGCGTCCTGCAGGCTGAAATGGATATGCACGCCATTCCCCACCCCTTCCGCGACCGGCATGGGGGAGAAGATTACCCGATGGCCCAGCCGATGCGCGGTGGCGCGGGCGATTTCACGGGTGATCACCGCCTGGTCGGCCGCGGTCATGGCGAGGCGGGGGCTGACCGTGACCTCGTACTGGCGCGGCCCGTATTCGGGCAGGAACGAATCGGGCGTGACCCCGGCCATCTGCAAGGCGCCGGTCAGGGCTTCCCCGAAAATGCCCTGGCGACGGAATGCGCCCAGGCTGTAGGCGTGGCCGGGCCGGTCCTCGACGCCCGTATAGACGAACTCCTGCTCGAACGCTGTCAGCAGGTGCAACCCGCCTTCCGCGGCCAGCTCGGCGATGGATCGGCGGAGGAAGTCGCGCGGGCAGCATTCCCATGGCGTGCCGTCGGTATTGCGGATGTCGCCCAGCGCGAAGTGTTCGGCCGCCGATCCGTCGGTGTAGTCGACGCGGATGGTTGCCTCCGCGTCCGGAACGATCATCAGGTCGCCGGCGGTGCCGAAGGGCGTGTCGAGGATCGGCCCGAACGCCGTCTGCATGATGTTGCTGTGCGTCCAGCCGACGCCCTTGCCGCGACGGGCGTCGATGTCGGAGACGGGGTAGGCCTTGCCCCGGACCTGGCCGGCGATGTCGCAGGTGGCGACGAACAGCAGTTCTTCCCGACGCATCCCCGTTTCTCCCAGCCTTTGTCCGGCGCCTGATCAGCGCAGCGTGGCGCCCGTTGCCTTGGCCACGGCGGCGATCACCTTGCGCACGGCGGCCTCGATTTCCTCGTCCTTCAGCGTACGCTCCCGCGGCTGGAACGTCACCTCGATGGCGATCGACTTCTTGCCCTCCGGCAGCTTGTCGCCTTCGTAGACATCGAACAGGGACACGCCGGTGATCAGCGCCCGTTCGGCCCCGCGCGCCGCCCGCAGGACCGCATCGGCGGCCACGGCGGTGTCGGCGAGGAACGCGAAATCGCGCCGCAGCGGCTGGAACGGCGCCAGGTCCGGGGCGGCCTTCTTCCGCCGCTTGGGATCGGGGACGGCGTCGAGGTTCAGCGTGAACGCCACCATTGGCCCGGGCAGATCAAGCTCCGCCAGCACGCGCGGATGGAGTTCTCCGAAGGCCCCCAGGATGGTCTTCGGCCCCTGCCGCACGACGGCGGAGCGGCCGGGATGGAAGAAGCCGGGCGCGTCGGTGGTCAGCATCAGCGCCTCCAACGGCACGCCGAGGGCTGTCAGCATCGCCCAAAGGTCACCCTTGGCATCGGACACATCGACCCCGCGGGAGGCCTGCGCCCAGGAACGCGGCGTCGCGCCGGCGCGCACCCCGGCGGCGACCAGTCTCTGGCCATCCGGCGCGGTCAGGTCGAATTCCGGCCCGATCTCGAACAGCGCGACATCGGGGTAGCCGCGCGCGGCGTTGCGCTGGGCGGCCATGGCGAGCGTCGCGATCGGCGTCGGGCGCAACTGGTCCAAATC
Organism: Acetobacteraceae bacterium; assembly: GCA_947476855.1. The sequence goes on along the minus strand of CANJSR010000165.1, from coordinate 542 downwards.
GGCCGCGATCGGGTTGGTCAGGCGCAGGCTTTCCGGCACGGCGCCGAAGCGGGCGGCGTCCTGGTGCGCCATGAAGCTGAAGGTCACGCATTCCAGCAGCCCCTGGGCGGCCAGCAAACGCCGCGCGAGCGCGACCCGCTGCTGCCGCGCGGTCAGCGTGCTGCTCGGCACGGGTGTGGTCTGCGGCAGGGAAACCGGCGGCACGGCATCAAGGCCGCGCAGGCGCAGGACTTCCTCGATCAGGTCGCATTCCTGCTCGATCGGGCCGCAGCCCTCGGCGGCCTTGGCGGCGCGTTCGGCCGGCAAAGTAGGGGACTGGGACAGCATCACCGGGGCGGCCACGTCCGGGCGCCAGGACGGGACGGCAACCGTCACCTGGTCGGCGTCCCGCGCCTTCACCGTGAAGCCGAGGCGTTCCAGCGACGTCACCGCCTCATCGGCCGGGATGTCGGACCCGCCGAGTTCGGCGATCCTTCGGAACCGCATGGTCGCGTCCCGCCGCCAGGCCGGTTCGGCGCCGTCCTGGGTGATCGGCCCGGGTT
>CANJSR010000164.1 GCA_947476855.1 Acetobacteraceae bacterium | reverse complement strand
GATCTGCCGCAGTTCCGCCGCCTGCTGGGCGACGGCGCGCGCCTGGGCATGAAGTTCGAATACGCGGTGCAGCCCAAGCCCGAGGGCATCGCCCAGGCCTTCCATATCGGCGCCGACTGGATCGGCGGCGAGCCCTGCGCCCTCGCGCTCGGCGACAACCTGATCCACGCCGATCATCTGTCCCGCCTGCTGCGTGGCGCCGCGGCCCGGGAAAGCGGTGCGACCGTCTTCGCGTATCAGGTGCGCGACCCGGAACGCTATGGCGTGGTCTCCTTCGACCAGACCGGCGTGGCCACGACCATCGTCGAAAAGCCGTCGCAGCCCTTGTCCAACTGGGCCGTCACGGGGCTGTACTTCTATGACAAGCAGGTCACCGACATCGCCCGGGCGATCAAGCCCTCCCCCCGCGGAGAACTGGAAATCACCGACCTCAACCGCGTCTACCTTGAGGCCGGCACCCTGAACGTTGAGAAACTGTCGCGCGGCTGCGCCTGGCTCGACGCCGGCACGCCGGACAGCCTTCTGCAGGCCGCGACCTTCGTGCAGACCATCCAAAGCCGCACCGGCATGCTCGTTGGCTGCCCGGAGGAAGTCGCCTTCCGCATGGGCTACATCACCGCCGACCAGTTGCGCGAACAGGCTCAGCGCCTGGGCAAGACCGAACTGGGCAGTGTCCTGCTCGATCTGGCCGATGGAGAGCACGAGTGAAGGTCGAACGCCTCGCCATCCCCGACGTCATCCTGCTGACGCCGCCGCGCTTCCGCGATCCGCGCGGCTTTTTCTCGGAAACCTGGAAACAGGCGCAATACGCCGACATCGGCATCCCCGGTCCGTTCATCCAGGACAACCATGCCGTCTCGACCGATCGCTATGTCGTGCGCGGCCTGCATTTGCAGGTCGGGCCGAACGCCCAGGGCAAGCTCGTGCGCGTCGTGCGCGGCGCGATCTGGGATGTGGCCGTCGATGTCCGCCACGGATCGCCGACCTACGGCCAGCATGTCGGCGCGGTCCTGAGCGCCGAGAACTGGTCGCAGCTTTGGGTGCCGGTTGGGTTCCTGCACGGCTATTGCACGCTCGAGGCCGACACCGAGGTCATCTACAAGGTCACCGGCCCCTACGATAAGGCGGCCGAACGCGGCGTGATCTGGAACGATCCCGACCTGGCGGTGCAATGGCCAATCCCCCCGGATCAGGCGATCCTGTCCGACAAGGACCAGGTTCTGCCGCTGCTGCGCGACTGCGATGTCTGGTTCCGGGCCTGAGATGACCGGTCCCATCCTGGTCACCGGCGGCGCCGGGCAGCTTGCCACCGCCTTGTCCTCGGCCCCGTCCGTCCGCCGCGTCGGCCGGCCCGACTTCGATTTCGACCGGCCGGAGACGATCGCCGCCTGCTTCCGCGCCGTCAGCCCGTCTTTGGTCGTGAACGCGGCTGCCTATACGGCCGTTGATACAGCTGAATCCGACGCCGACGCCGCCTATCGCGCCAACCGCGACGGTCCCGCCGAACTCGCTCGGCTTTGCGCCGCGGCGGGCGTGCCGCTGATCCATGTCTCCACCGACTATGTCTTCGACGGCACCAAGTCCGCGCCCTATGTCGAGACGGATCCGACCGGGCCGCAGGGCGTCTATGGCGCGAGCAAGCTGGCTGGAGAGCAGGCCGTCCTGTCCTCCGGCGCGCATGCGATCATCCTGCGCACTGCCTGGGTCTATGGCCCGATCGGCAAGAACTTCCTGCTGACGATGCTGAACCTGGGCAGGACGCGCGACAAGCTGACCGTGGTCGCGGACCAGCATGGTTGCCCGACGGCCGCGGACGACCTGGCCGCGGCGATCCTGGCCATCGCCGCCCGTATCGCCCAGGACGGCTGGAACGACCGCTACGGCGGCGTCTACCACGCGGCCGGTACCGGAGAGACCACCTGGTGCGACTTCGCCCGTGCCATCTTCCAGGAAGCCCAGCGGCACGGCGCCAAGGTCCCGGTGGTGGAGCCGATCCCCACCTCCGCCTATCCGACCCCGGCGAAGCGGCCCGCGAACTCCCGCCTCGATTGCGGGCGGCTGGAAGCGGTGTTCGGGGTCCGACTGCCGGCGTGGCGCGACAGCGTGGCCCGGACGGTGGATGCGGTCTTCGCGGCGGGGCGCTGACAGGATTACGGGGAAAACGCATCCTGTCGGTTGCGGTTCCCTGTCGCCCGTGCTAACTCGCGCTCCCGCGCCCAATGGGGGATAGTTTAGCGGTAAAACTCCCGGCTCTGACCCGGGCATCCTTGGTTCGAATCCAGGTCCCCCAGCCAAACTCGCAGCCGACCGGTCCAGCCTTCATGGATCTGATTGGACTTGCCCCCGGCGCCGATCATCGACACGCTCTCCTCCTGATGACAGGGAGATTCCGATGTCAGAGACCCTCGATCCCCTTGTGCGTGATCTGGTGGCCTGGATCGCGCGGGAGCCCCGGTCCTACGCCGATGTGCTCGACGCCTGGCGAACATCCTGCCCGCGCCTGCCGGTCTGGGAAGAAGCCGTGGATCGCGGCCTGGTCACCAGGCGCACGATCGACGGCATGGGGCTGTGCGTGCTCGCGACCGAGAAAGGCCGAGCCTTTGTGGAGGGCAGACTCTAGCGGGTGTGCCGCTCATCGAAGCCCAGGAACCCGGCGCTCGGCGCGGGCGTGCCAGGGTCGTTGGGGAAGCTCCGCTGGACGGTCGGCTGGTTCCGAGAGACCGCAACGCGCTGCGTCGGCTGGACCGGCCGTGGCGCGGGCGCCTGAGTGGTCCGGGTCGTGCCCTGACGTTGGCCGGCGCGCGGCTTTTCCGCGTTCCGCATCGACAGCAGCAGGAAGGCGATGTCGTTCCGCCCGAGGTCGATGGCAAGCTCGGTCGCCGTGATCCCCAGGATGTTCTGCGCGTTCAGTTCGGCGCCGCGGCTCAGCGCGTCCCGGACGGCGTCGATGTCGCCGCGGTTGACGCCGTCGAACAGCGCCTCGGTCGGGGGCATGTCGAGCGGCACCCGAGAGGATGGGGCTGCCCCGCTGGACTGTGCGCCCGGCAAGGCCGGTGGCGCGGGCGCCTTGCTCGGCAGCGCGGCGGGCGCGCGCCGATTGGTGGTCGCGGCAAGTCCTTGGCTGGGAATGGCCCCGCCGCCCTGTGCGAGCACCGGGCCGGACAGGGAACCGACGCCGGCCAGCACCAAGCAGGCAAGCGACGTGGCGAAACGGAGCGGAGTCCGGGGGGCGGCGGAGCGGTTCATGGAGGCAGAGTAGCCCATGATGACGGTACTAGCCAGAACCGCCTTACCCTTGACGTCCGGCGCCTGCCGGTGACGATAGGGCCAGACGGCATGGCCCCAGGGGAGACCCGGACGGCATCGTCGTGAGGGAGAAACGGTAGATCATGAGCGAAGTGAGAATTCTGGCCTCGGGCCTTGGCTTTCCGGAAGGCCCCGTGGCGTGCGACGACGGATCGGTCGTCCTGACCGAAATCCGTGCCAACCGCGTGACCCGCGTGACCGCCGACGGCAAGGTCAGCACGTTGTCGGCCACCGGCGGCGGTCCGAACGGGCTGGCGGTCGGGCCGGACGGGGCGTTCTACCTCTGCAACAACGGCGGCAGCCGCTATGTCGAGGGCACCTCGATGGGCCAGGGTCCGCACCCCGACTACAAGTTCGGGTCCGTGCAGCGGATCACCAAGGACGGCCAGTACACGACCCTGTATTCGGAGTGCGACGGCCACACCCTGTCCGCCCCGAACGACCTAGTGTTCGACGTCCATGGCGGCTTCTATTTCACCGACCTGGGCAAGCGCTATCCGCGCCACCGGGACCACGGCGGCGTCTATTACGCCATGCCCGATGGATCGAGCGTCAAGTGCATCGCCTACCCGATCCTCAGCCCGAACGGATGCGGCCTTTCGCCGGACGGCAAGGTCCTGTACGTGGCTGATACCGAGGGCGCCCGCCTGTGGGCCTTCGACATCGAGGCGCCGGGCGTGTTCCGCAAGCCCAAGCCGCACCATCCCCATAGCGGGCGGGTGATCGCCGGCCTGCCGGGCAATGCGCGCTTCGACAGCCTCGCGGTCATGGCGAGCGGCAACATCGCGGTCGCTACCCTGTCCACCGGCTACATCACCGAAATCTCCCCCGCGGGTGACATCGTGCGCGCGGTGAAGATGCCGGACGTCTACCCGACCAACATCTGCTTCGGCGGCCCGGACATGAAGACCGCGTATATCACGCTGTCGGACACCGGCTGCCTGGGCGTGGTGGATTGGCCGGAGCCTGGCCTGAAGCTGAACTTCTGATCGAACGGCGGCCGGCGCGGCGTCTTCCCTGACGCGCGCCGGCCCGTCCGCCTTCGGAATGGACCTGGTCACGCGATTGCCGTCGGTAATCGCGTAAGGCGGCTTGTTTCCAACGCGGCCCAGCGCCTACAGTTCGTTATGGTGCTTTTCCTGTTTCGGCGGCTGGTCGTCGCATTGCTGGTTTGTACGGCCGTGCTGGTCTTCGCGTTCGCCCTCACGCGGCTATCGGGCGACTTGGCGATTTCCATCGCCGGCCCCAACGCGACGGCGAACGATATCGAGGTCGTGCGCAAGGCCTATGGCCTGGATCGTCCCCTGATCGAACAGTTCTTCGACTGGGTAGGCCGAGCGGCGGTGGGGGACTTCGGACAGTCGTATTTTTACAAGGAGAAGGTGTCGAAGCTGATCTTCGATCGGGTTCCGATCACCATGACCCTTGGCCTCGTCGGCCTGAGCATCGCCCTCGTCATCGCCCTGCCGCTCGGCGTCATCGCGGCGTTGAACGAGGGGCGACTGATCGACCGGGCCATCTCCCTTGTCGCGCTGCTGGGCCAGGCGCTGCCGTCCTTCTGGCTGGGCCTGATGCTGATGATCACGCTGGGGCTCTATCTGGGGTGGCTGCCGATCTCGGGCACCGGCACCTGGCAGCATTTCGTGATGCCGGGGCTGGTGCTGTCCTTCTCGGCGATCCCCGCCCTGATGCGCCTGACCCGCAGCGGCATGATCGACGCCATGTCGGCGGACTATATCCGGACCGCGCGCGCCAAGGGCCTGTCACGAGGATCGATCATCCTGAAGCACGCCGCCCGCAATGCCGCCATGCCGGTGGTGTCGATCGCCGCGGTGCAGCTGGGCTTCATGCTGGGTGGGTCGATCGTGATCGAGACCGTGTTCGCCCTGCACGGTGTGGGTTTCCTGGCCTGGGAGTCCATCAGCAAGAACGACTTCCCGACGGTCCAGGCGGTCGTGCTGCTGTTGGCGATTGTCTATACGCTGCTGACGCTGCTGGCCGATCTGCTGAATGCGGTGCTTGATCCCCGGCTGCGGGCTTCCTGATGACGACCAACAAGATTGGCCTCTGGCTGGGCGCGGTGATCTTTGTCGGAATCGGCCTGATCGCTCTGTTCGCCCCGCTGCTGGCACCGCAGGATCCGTTCCAGCAGGATTTGACGCGGCGGCTGCTGCCGCCGTTCTGGATGGACGGCCACAACCCGACATACCTGCTGGGGACTGACCAGTTGGGCCGGGACTATTTCTCGCGCCTGATCTACGGGGCGCGGATTTCGATGATGATCGGCATCCTGACCGTGATCGGCTCGGGCGTCATTGGCACCGCGATCGGAGTCGTCGGCGGGTTCTACGGCGGCAAGGTGGATGATGTCGTGATGTTCGCCATTACGACGCGGCTGTCGATCCCGCTGATCCTGGTGGCGCTGGCCATCGTCTCGATCGTGGGAAGCTCCACCACCGTCGTGGTCATGACGCTGGGCCTGCTGCTGTGGGACCGCTTCGCCGTTGTCGCGCGGGTCGCGACGATGCAGGTCCGGACACAGGATTTCGTCGCCGCCGCATGGGCCGCGGGGTGTTCGCATTTCCATATCGTGCTGCGGGAAATCCTGCCCAACATCCTGGCACCTCTGGCCGTGGTCACGACGCTGGAAATGGCGCTGGCGATCCTGCTGGAGGCTGCGCTGTCGTTCCTCGGCCTGGGCGTGCCGCCGCCGCTGCCGTCCTGGGGCCTGATGATCGCCGAGGGCAAGGACTACATGTTCTTCAGCCCCTGGGTCATCACCATCCCCGGCGTCGCGCTGTGCGTGCTGGTCTTTGGCATCAACCTGCTCGGTGACGGGCTCCGGGACCTGCTGCGCGCGGGGCGAACCACCTGATGGCGCTGCTTGAAATTGAACGGCTGGAAATCGGCTTTGGCGGTCTGGCCGCCGTGCGGGGCGCGTCCTTCCAGGTCGACAAGGGCGAAACCCATTGCCTGGTCGGCGAGTCGGGATGCGGCAAGTCCGTCACCGCCCTCGCCGTCATGGGCCTGCTGGCCCCCACCGCCACGCGCAAGGCCGCCGGCCTGCGCTTCGACGGCCAGGACCTGAGCGGCCTGTCGGAGCGGGAGATGTCTCGCCTGCGCGGCGACCGCATGGCGATGATCTTCCAGGAACCGATGACCAGCCTGAACCCGGCCTACACGGTCGGCTCCCAGATGGCCGAGGTGCTGATCCGCCATCGCGGCGGCAGCAAGAAGGCGGCGCTGGACCGGGCCGCGGAGTTGCTGGAACGGGTGCGAATCACCTCCCCCGGGATGCGGCTGGGCCAGTATCCGCACCAGTTGTCGGGCGGGCTGCGGCAGCGGGTGATGATCGCCATGGCCCTGATGTGCGGGCCGGAACTGCTGATCGCGGACGAACCGACGACGGCCCTGGACGTCACCGTGCAGGCGCAGATCCTGAAGCTGCTGGATGAGTTGCAGCGCGAACTCGGGCTGGCGATCCTGCTGATCACGCATGACCTGGGCATCGTGGCCCGCGTCGCCCACCGCGTGTCGGTCATGTATGCCGGGGAGGTGGTGGAAACCGCGCCCGTCGCCGATCTGTTCGGCGCCCCGACCCATCCCTATACGCGCGGCCTGCTGTCGTGTGTGCCGGTGCCGGGCAAGATCGCGCCGGGGGAGCCGTTGGGCTCCATCCCCGGCATCGTCCCCCGTGTCGGGCACGGCTTCACCGGCTGCGCCTTCCGCCAACGCTGCGACCTGGCTGGTCCGGATTGTGAGGGGACGGTGCCCCGTCGGACCCTGGCGGGCGATCACCAATATCTGTGTCTGCGCGAACCGGCGGAGATCGCGCGGTCATGAGCCAGCCTCTCATTGAAATCCGCAATGTCAGCCAGACCTTCCGCGTGAAGGATGGGCTGTTCGGCAAACCGCGTCGGATCATGGCGGTCGACGGCGTGTCCCTGACGCTCAACGCCGGCGACGTGATCGGCGTGGTGGGCGAGTCAGGCTGCGGGAAATCCACCCTCGCCCGCGTGATCCTGGGTTTGCAGAAACCGACCGCGGGAGAAGTCCTGATCGACGGCAAGCGCCTCCACGACCTCAGCGGCAAGGAACGGGCGCGCCTGATCCAACCGGTGTTCCAGGACCCGTTCTCCTCCCTGAATCCGCGCCGGCGGGTGCGGGACATCGTGGGCATGCCGCTGGTCGCGCAGGGCGGTATCCCCAGTTCCGAGGTGCGGTCGCGGGTCGAGGCGATCATGCAGCGCGTGGGCCTGGACCCCGCGATGGGGGAGCGTCTGCCGGCGCAGTTGTCCGGCGGGCAGCGCCAGCGCGTGGCGATCGCCCGGGCGCTCGTGCTGCGGCCGCGGATCGTCGTCTGTGACGAACCCACCAGCGCGCTGGACGTCTCGGTGCAGGCGCAAATCCTGAACCTGCTGGCCGAACTGCGGCGGGATTTCGGGCTGTCCTATTTGTTCATCAGTCACAACCTGGCGGTGGTGGAGCACGTCGCGAGCGAGGTCGCGGTCATGTACCTGGGCCGGATCGTGGAGCGGAACCGCTCCGCCGACCTGTTTCACAACCCGCAGCATCCCTACACGAAGGCGCTGCTGGCTTCGGTGCTGACGCCCGAGCCGGGGCTGGGCATCCCCGAGATCGGCCTGGGCGACGCGATGCCCGATCCGTCGAACGTGCCACCCGGCTGCCGCTTCCATCCGCGCTGTCCGGTCGCGATCCCGGAATGCGCCACCCGCGCACCGGTCGTCACGGCCAGCCAGGGCGGCGCCGTGGAGTGCCATCTGGTCGAGGCCGCGTCCGTCTAGGCGCCACCAGGAGAAAATGGGACACTCCCCACCGGACGTCCGAACGGCGAACAAGGTGATCCCATGACCGAGAAAAAACACCGCCGCACGCATCTGGTGACCGGAGGATTTCCCCCCGGCTCCCCAGCGGGGCATGACCACGATCATGCTCGTCTGAAACTGTTGGGCCTGCTGGCCGAACAGGACATTCCGGCCTCCGTGTGCAACGACTTCGCGGACATCGGCAAATGGTTGCCGGTCAGCGGGTTGCTGGTCACCTATGTCGCCGGCCCCTATCCCAATGGCGAGCAGAGCCAGGCGATCCAGGCCTGGCTGGAGGCGGGCGGTCACTGGCTCGCCCTGCACGGCACGAGCGGCGGCAAGGCTGAACGGGTGGAGGGGATGCGGCAGCGTCGGACGGTGAAAACCGAGCATCACGCGGTCCTCGGCGCCTTTTTCCTGACCCACCCGCCGCAATGCCGATTCACGGTCGATGTGCGTGAACACGCGCTGACACGCGGGGTCGGTGCGTCCTTCGAGGTCGAGGATGAGCCGTATTTCATCGAGCTTCAGGACCCGGCGGGCTCCACGATCCTGCTGACCGCGGACTATGGTCCGGATGTCGTGTCTCCGGTCGTCGCGCCGATGTATGGCGCCGACACGTCCCTGCAGGCCGATGGCCGGACCAGGGTCCTCGGCTACACCCGCCCAGTCGGCAAAGGCGCCGTCACCTACTTCGCGCTCGGCCATTGCCACAACCCGGCGTCACAGCCGGGGCGCACCGCAGACTCGGCGGACCCGTCCCCGCGAACATTTCGGGGACCGTGGGAGGTCGATGCCTTCATGACCCTGCTGCGGAACGCCATCGCGCAGGGTGTGGTGGGCTGATCCAGGCTGCTCCCGGCGTGCCGGGAGCGGTAGCTTTCCCCAGGGGAAGGCTATTCGAGCTTGATCTTCGCGGCTGTGATCAGTTCCGCCATCAGCTTGGCGTCGGCCTCCCGGAACGCCTCCAGTTCGGCCAGCGTCTGGACCACGGTCGCGGAGCCGGCCATGCGGATCTTGCCCTGCATTTCAGGCAGCTTCGACTCCTTCACGATCTCTTCGTTCAGGCGCTGCTTGATTTCCTTCGGGGTGCCGGCCGGGCACCACAGGCTGATCCAGATCGGGGCGTCGGAGTTCGGATAGCCCAGCTCGGTCAGGGTCGGGATGTCGGGAAATTCGAGGCTGCGTTCGAAGTGGTTGATGTTCAGCAGGTTGAGCTTACCGGCCTTCACATGCGGGGTCGTCACCGGCTCATTCATCAACTGCACGTGGTTGGCGAGCAGGTCCTGCAGGCTGTCGGCGCCGCCGCGATACGGGACATGCAGGATGTCGACGCCGGTGCGGTATTTCAGCATCTCCAGCCGCAGATGCGGGCCGGTGCCAGGGCCGGAGGAGCCGAACGCCAGCTTGCCCGGGTTCTTCTTGCAGTAGTCGATCAGCTCCTGGAACGTCTTGATGCCGTTCGCCGGATGGATCGCGAAGCCGGTGACCGCGTCACCCAGGCGGGCGATCGGTTCCAGTGACTTCGGGTCATAGGGCACGGTGCGGAGCAGCGGCAGGTTGATGGTCGTCGTGCTG